>NZ_JBHFNQ010000084.1:0-80618 GCF_041929345.1 Floridaenema aerugineum BLCC-F46 | reverse complement strand
AATTTTTTTTTTTTTTTTTTTGTGTTTGTCTTTTCTTTTTATATAAACTATTTTATATTTGCGCTTTCCCCCCCAACAACGAACCCAGCAAGGGTGATTACAAAATAACTCCAATTTGTTTGAGATAAACTGGCGTAAAAGGTTCACCCGATCTCAGTTGGTAATTTTCCATCCAACCTTGACGGCGAATCGAAATATTATCACCTTGTTTTTCGACTACGGTAGCATCTTCGTAGGCATTTTGTACCAAAGTTTTTTCCGTTTCAGTGGGGTTATCTAAAACAATGATATCGCTACCTTGGTAAAACATTCCGTCGCTTTCTAAGATATCTCCGCAATATTCAGCTATCAGTAAATCCAGCTTGGGATTACGTAATAGACTTTGCACGTTGGTATTATAATCCTTGTGCATTACTTTTTCAGAACGGTTCACAAATACCCCTTGACGGCAAACTGCACCGATCGTCCAATTAGGGTATTTTAAGAGGATATGATCGATCGTATCTTCCAATTCTTTCAGCGAAATTCGGTTAAAAGTAATAATCGGAATTCTCGCATCATTCGCAGTTTTAAAGAAAGTTTCAATAATAAAAGATGGCACATCGACACTTTCTCCAAAAGCGGGATTTAAGTGCATGAAAATTCCCGGTGCTGCATTAATTTCCAGAATCGCAAAATTCCCTTTTTTCCAAGATTCCGCGAGAGTTTCCGCAATCACATCAATACCCATGCAAACTAATCGGAAATGCTGGGCAATATCTTGCGCCAAAATGATGTTATCTGGGTGAACTGTAGCAGTAGCATCTATACTTACTCCCCCAGCGGAAAGATTCGCAACTTTACGCAAATAAATTGTTTTATCTGCTTCAATTACGCTATCCATCGTCAAGTTTTGTTCATCCAAAAACATCTCCATTGCTTCATCAACTTGAATTTTTCCCATTGGTGAAGTCGGAGTATCTAACCTTTCAGGTTTAGAATTTTCCTTGTCAATTAATTCCGCAATAGTCGAGTTTCCATCACCAACTACCCAAGCGGGACGACGTTCAGTAGCAGCGACAAATTTACCATTGACGCAGAGTAAGCGAAAATCCGATCCGGTGTAACTTTTCTCTACAATAATATCTACAGGTTGGGTATCGGGAATGGCTTTTAATGCTCGATTAAAAGCGTGCTCTAATTCTTCTCCATTTTGTACGTTTGCTGTTACCCCAATTCCTTTATGACCGACAACTGGTTTAACTGCGACTGGATAACCAACGATATCTGCTGCATCTAAAGCACCGCTAAAAGTCCCCACAATATCACCTTTAGGTACTGGAAAACCAAGGGTGTACAAAAAGTCTTTGCAGTCATCTTTTCTCGTGGTAAAATCTGAGTCTAAATGGCTGTCGCGATCGAACGTTGTAGCCACACCCCGCACTAATTTTTTCCCATAACCATACTGCATTAATCCTTCATCCCACAAGTAAAATACGGGAATGCCTTTTTGATTTGCGGTGCGGAATAAAGAGTAAACTGTAGGCCCTCCATAAACTGAGGCGCGAAACATTTCTTGCAGGGTTTTAAACTTTTTATAAACCGGGAAATCATCCTTTTGCGTAATAGCTTCTAACCAATCCCAAACCAAGTAAATTACTCCTTTTGTAGTCCGGGCATGGATAGTTTCTAAGGCTATTATTTGATGATATTTATATGGATTAACGTTCCATTTTTGCGGGTGTAAACCCATCTGTAGTTTCCCTACTTCCATGATAGTTTCAGCTAATAAATGCCCGTAAGATTCATATTGCTTATCTTTTAATTGGGGGCAAAATTTGCCAATTTCTTCGACATAATTTTCTATAGATTCTGGTTCGAGATATCCGGTAAGGTCAAAATCAAAAACGATCGCAGCTGTTCCTAAATACGGATTTGGCCCTACATAGTGCTTCAGGTTAAAAATGTCAAATGCGTCTTTTTCTCTAGCATTAATCCGGGGATCATCATTAATCTTTTCTCTTACCATCACTATCTCCTTTGGTAGAATGCCTTAATCAGAGCGATCGCTACTGGAATTACCTAAAATCTTCGCTCACTCTAAGCTTTTCGCACCAATCTACGTTAGTTCGTTTTGGCGAGATTTTCTTCTATCTATAGTTAGTATTCTCTAATCTATCCAACAGCTATTGTTTTTTGCTGTGAAAATTGTTTTATAAATTATTCTTTATTTCAACATTTAGAATGATTTGATTTTTTACTTCCTACAAAATACTGATAAACTCTGGCTGATAACCTACCCCTTGAGAAAGATGTCTTTGATAACACAACGCCCTAAATTAAATTGTAAATAAGAACACATTTTAGGAGGACAGTAAAATGACTGTCACCAAAACTCCTCTAACTCTCAGAGAAGAAGTTCATCAATTAGCGGAAAACGCTTTTCACCTCAACCTGATTTCGGGTTATGGAGATGGGGAATATAGTGATGAATACCAAATTGTTTACCAAGGTAAACCTAGACATCTCCCATTAGAAAAGGCACGTTCTTTTTTAAGCAAATTAATCCAAAAGTCACGTTAGGAACTGTTGCTAACATCAAGCAACAAATCTAAAGAAAGTTTCTCCTGATTCACCTCTGGAATCGGGAGCTTTTGTTTTACCAGAAATTAATATTATTCGCCAATTGCTTGACAATATTTTACATCTTTTTCGGCAACTGTTAATCACTCCCAAAGTATAAACATTTGGGATTATATGACATCACATTTTTCAATTTTATTCAGTATAAATATCTACCAAATGGCTGTTTAAAATTAAGAGTTCAATATGTTTTACTCAAATTTAGGTAATAAACGGAATTAAAAAAGCGAGTTTATATGGCTGACAATCAAGGGTCTGGACAGTTAATAATTATTGGTGGTGCGGAAGATAGAGAAGGCGATTGTAGGGTACTCCGGGAATTTGTGCGCCGTTCGGGAGGTACTAAAGCTAACGTTGTTATTATGACCGCAGCGACAGAATTACCCAGAGAAGTGGGAGAACAATATACAAAAATATTTGAACGTTTTGGGGCAGAAAACGTTCGGATTATTGATACTGTCACCAGAGATGATGCTAGCTCATCATCATATTTAGAAGCTGTAGAAAAGGCTACTGGTATATTTTTTACTGGCGGCGATCAAGCGCGAATTACTAGTATCATTAAAGACACTGAACTTGATGCTTTAATTCACAAACGTTACGCTGAAGGTGCTGTAATTGGGGGTACTAGTGCAGGTGCAGCAGTCATGCCTGATGTAATGATTGTTGAAGGAGATTCTACGACAAATGCAAGAGCAGAAGTGGTAGAAATGGGTCCCGGAATGGGATTTCTTCCCGGAATTGTCATCGACCAACATTTTTCCCAACGGGGACGTTTAGGACGTTTAATTGCGGCATTAGCACAGCAACCTGCTGTTTTAGGATTTGGGATTGATGAAGATACGGCGATAATAGTTAATCAAGATGTAATAGAAGTAGTTGGCAGTGGTTCTGTAACAATTGTCGATGTGGCAGAAATTAGTCATAGCAATGTAGATAATCTGTTAAAGGATGAAGCAATGGCGCTTTGTGGTGCTAAATTGCACATTCTTCCCGAAGGTTATCGCTATAACTTGAAGAATAGAAAACCAATTTTAGAACGCATTCTTCAAGCAGCAGCAGCGTAAACTAAATCTAGATCCCCGACTTCGCAGAAGTTGTCGGGGATCTGAATCCCCTTTACAAAATATTATCGAGAAATTGTTTTGCCCGATCGCATTTTGGCTGCGAGAAAAACAGTTCCGGGGGTGAATCTTCCGCGAGTTTTCCTTGATCTAAGAATAAAATGCGATCGGCAACTTCTTTAGCAAAACCCATTTCATGAGTTACAACTGCCATTGTCATGCCAGATTTTGCTAAGTCTTGCATTACATCCAAAACCTCTTTTACCATTTCTGGATCGAGAGCGGATGTCGGTTCATCAAATAACATGATATCGGGTTTCATGGCTAGGGAACGTGCGATCGCTACCCGCTGTTTTTGTCCTCCCGAAAGTTGGGAAGGATAAGCATTTGCCTTACTTTCTAAACCCACTTTTTTTAACAAATCCATTCCCACTTTTCGCGCCTCTTCCTCAGAGACGTGCTTCACTTTTATCGGTGCATACATCACATTTTTAAGCACCGTCATGTGAGGGAAAAGATTAAAGTGTTGAAACACCATCCCGACATTTTGCCGCACTTTCATAATGTCGGTTTTTCGCGAAGTAATTTCTACCCCATCAATAAAAACCTTGCCGGAAGTTGGTGTTTCCAGTAAATTCATACACCGCAAAAAGGTAGATTTTCCCGATCCAGAAGGACCGATTAAAGCAACTACTTGCCCTTTATTAATCTCAGTCGAAATCCCTTGCAAAACGTTGAGAGAACCGAAAGATTTATACAGATCTTCAACCTTAATTGCCAATCCTGTTTCCTTGTTTGCTGCCGTAGAGTCTTTTCTAAGCGCTACGTTGTAATCGTCGTTCAAGTTTAGAACCTCCCCAAGTCAAAAGCATTACTAAAATGTAATAAATTAAACCAGCTACTAATAGTGGTTCAAAGTAGATATATTTTTCTGCACCTACAATTTGAGCGCGACGTAGCACATCCACCACACCAATTGTTGATACCAAAGATGAATCTTTTAAAAGAGCGATACTTTCATTTACCAAGGAAGGTAAAATATTTTTCACTGCCTGTGGTAGGATAATATCTTTCATCATTGGTTGATAAGGCACTCCTAAAGATAGAGCCGCTTCTCTTTGTCCTTTATCAACTGCGAGAATCCCTCCTCTAATTGTCTCAGAAATATAAGCACCTGAGTTGAGAGTGAAGGTAATTACACCCGCCAACAATGCTGGAATATCGTAACCAGTTAATTGCGGCGTTGCATAATATACTAATGCGATTTGTAGCAGCAGTGGTGTACCTCTGAATACAGAAGTATAACCTTTAGCAAACAAATTCAAAGGTTTGATGGTAGAAATTTTAAACAATGCCAGAACAATTCCCCAGAGAAATCCGAAGAATGCGGAAATTAGGGTAAATTGTAATGTGACTACTATTCCTTGAGCGATGAAAGGAATGCTACCCCAAGCTGTTTCAAAACTTGACGGTTTTTTCTCTTCTTCAGCTGCTTGATTTCCGCCTTGGTTTTCAAACCATTTTTTGACTAGTGCATCAATTTCTCCATTTTGTTTCATTTGCTGGAGAACTTTGTTAAATGGCTGCACTAATGGGGAACCTTTGGGAAATGCGATCGCCGATCCCGCTGCTTCCGAACTATTAGGAATAGTCGTAAATTCCAAGTCAGGATTATTAGCAATAAATCCCTTAGCAATGGCATCTTCAATAATTGCCGCATTGATGCGATTAGATTTAATTTCTTGAATTAAATCACCTGTTTTATTCAAAGCAACTATCTTCGCACCTTTGATTTTTTCTTTGGCAAATTTCTCTTGTGTCGAACCCAATTGTACACCGACTTTTTTGCCAGCTAAAGACGCAATTGTTGTCAGATTCGAGCCTTTTTTGGAGACAATTGTATTTTTGGCTTCGTAGTAAATATCAGAAAAATCTACATTTTTTAGCCGTTCGGGAGTGGGAGTCATCCCTGCCATTGCAAAGTTGGCTCTTCCTGATTGTAATGCCGGAATAATCCCGCTAAAATCTGTATCTCTAATTTCCAGTTCGTACCCTAATTCTCTGGTGATATATTTGGCAATATCAACATCAAAACCAATGATTTCACCTCCAGCGCCACCACCTGTTTTTCTAAATTCATAAGGTGGATAGTCTGCGGAAGTTACCATTATTAATTTCCGCCCAGTATTGGGGGCATTTGGGGTATTTTGGGCGACTGCTATCTTGCTAGGAGTTGCTGCGGTAGCTACATCATTGTTGGCTTGATAAGTGCTAAGTTTTTCGCCATTATTCCCAAACCATTTTGTTATCAATTTTTGTAATTCTCCGTTTTGTTTCATTTCCCGGAGAACTTGATTAAAAGAGTTAACTAATGGTGAATTTTTGGGAAATGCGATCGCCGATCCAGCTTCCTCAGAAGTAGTAGGAATTGGTTCATAAATTAATTCGGGATTATTAGCAACATATCCCTTGGCAACTGTGTCTTCTAAAATTGCGGCATCCAGGCGTTTTGACTTTAATTCCTGAATGATACTTCCTGGTCTATTTAATGCTACTACTTGGACATCTTTTAGCGATTTAGCCGTTTTTTCTTGAGTTGTTCCTAACTCAACTCCCACTTTTTTGCCAGCTAAATCTGCTGGATTTTTCAGGTCACTAGTTTTCTGAGAAACTATGGTATTCTTAGCTTCATAGTAAAGGTCAGAAAAAGCGACATTTTTCTTCCTTTCCGCAGTAGGAGTCATTCCCGACATAGCAAAATTTGCCCTTCCTGACTGCAAAGCGGGAATAATCCCACTAAAATCTACATCCCTAATTTCCAGTTTGTAACCTAATTTTTGAGCAATATATTTGGCAATGTCGATATCAAAACCAACAATTTCGCTGTTTCCGCCATCTGTTTTGCGAAACTGGTAAGGTGGATAGTCGGCTGATGTCACCATGACTAATTTTTTACCAGCATTGTCTTGTGCTGTTACATAGTCAGTTCTCAAGTTTCCGACTATCAGAGATATGACTAATGTGGCAATAAATAAAATTGCCATTAACCACTTTTTTCTGAACATGGTTTATGAGTTTCCTAGTTATTTATTCCTAAAAAAAGCCAATTTTTTCAATTTCCGGTTCGATCGGAATTTAATGATATATGGCTTATTATCTGATTTATTGTATTTTTAGTTACAACTTTTTAGGAACAAATCTATCTAAAGATAGATACCAGTTGATTGTAACTAGAATACAAAAGCAGTCCTAATTACGGCGATTACGGCATCAGGATTACGTGCGTCGTGGTTAGGTGCTGTTAGCCACAAAAAGCCGGGAGTAATGGAGATGTAATCATTGAGTTGAATGCGGTAAAATGCTTCAATGTGGAATCCCGTGTCGCGATCGCTTCTGCGCCCTTCTGGTAAACCAATTGCTGCGGCTAAAGCTGCATTACTAGTACTAATTAATTTCGGCTGCATTCCAAACACAATTCCACCATAATTTCCCTTTTTAAGTAAGTCTGGAAAAGCGAAAGTTGCAGCATAATTCAAAACTTCTGCATCACCTTTTACATCCAACGCACGCGCCGCTGTATAACCTACCCAGCCGCCTAATTCAAAGCCTTTACTAAAGCGGTAATTAGCTTGAAAACCGTAACTATTACCAACAACAGGCCCCGCACCAATTACTTTGGCTGCATTGCTACCCGCTAAAGTATCAACACCAAATTCTGGAGAATAGGAATTGAGATAAAGTAAGCCAAACTTTAACCTTTCTCCAAGATAAGTTAACTGTGCCCAAGCACTGTAACCACCATTGAACCAACCTTGTTTATTACCTGGTAAATTGGGAGTTCCACTTTCTCCAAAATAAGCAAAGTCTAAACTTAAGCCTTTAGTAATTAAAACGTTAGCCCCAACTCCTGCTTGATTTCCGATCGGAAAATAAACCGGATTAACTTGACCAAAATTAGTCAAAGCACCAGTAGCAGTATCAATGAAAGGAATAATTGTATCAGTGACATAAGTGGGATCTGTAGAAGCAGCATCAATAAAGATTTTGAGTCTGTCACCAATGGGAAACCGATATTGCAATTGGTTAATTGTTACGTTATTGTTTCCAGATAAAGTACTGGGAACAAAACGAGTTTCTCCAGTTTCTCCTGCTGTTTCTGGGGGCCCAAAAACTCCCCCATAAATTGCCCCAGTATTAATCAATCTTAAATTAGTCGCTTGCAAACGAGTTCTTAAGCGGTCTTTTCCGGTAAAACTAGTATTAAAATCAATTCTTGTCCGATAACCTAATGTAGTCTGATTGACATCATCAGCCCTTTCCCCAAAAGCATCAGAAATATAAGTAATAACTTCCACACCGAGTTTAGTAGTTGTGGAAAATTGCTGTGCTTCTACTTTATTTACTCTTGCTTCTAAAGCATCCACACGACCGCGTAAATTAGCTAATTCAGAGGTAAATTCTTCTTGCAATTTTCGCAGTCTGTCTAAATCTTCTTTACTCACTCCTTGAGGTAAAGCGGCGATTAATTCTTGAATTCTATCCAAACAGCTATTCAAACCTGCGGCGAATTCATAGCGTGTCATGGCGCGATTTCCGCGATAAGTTCTGTCTGGATATCCTTCAATACAACCATATCTTTCCACTAAAGATTGTAAAGCTTGAAAAGCCCAATCTGTAGGTTGCACATCTCGCAATTGAGAAACAGATGTAACCTGTTCTGAACTATCAGAATCTTCCCCTGTTTCCGAAGCAGAATTTAATGATTCTGAATATTGAACAATTTGTTCCAGCGAATTTGCATCTTCGCTAATTTCTGCTGCTTGACTGATACTGGAAATTAGCCAACCATTCATTAGTACAGCAATACTCAATGGTAGGGCGTTTCCTAAAAGTCTATTCATGATTAACCTCACACCAAAAAAATCAGCGTTAAATCAACGCACATCTAAAGCTTGAATTAAGTCTAATTTAAGAGTAAGACTTTTATTTAGATGTCGGAAATGATACAAGTTTTATTGTCCCAGGTAAGCTTCTAAAACTTGGGAATTGTTTTGAATTTCTTCAGGAGTTCCCACAGCGAGATTACGTCCTTCCGCTAATACCCAAACCCGATCGCACAAAGACATGATCACATCCATGTTATGCTCAATAATTAAAAAGGTCATCCCTTCGCGATTCCAGGTTAAAATGCGATCGCAAATCTGATTAATTAAAGTTGGATTAACTCCCGCCGCTGGTTCATCTAATAAAATTAATTTGGGTTGCGACATTAACGCCCTTCCCATTTCTAAAAGCTTGCGTTGTCCACCCGATAAAGAACCAGCATAATCATTTGCTTTCTGGGCTAATCCTACTGATTCTAAAATAGCGATCGCCCTTTCGCGCAAATCTTTTTCTTCTTGCTTCACGTCATGGGCACGAAACCACACATTCCAGAACTTCTCTCCCGTTTGTTTTTGCGCCGCTAATAGCATATTTTCCATTACCGAAAGTCGCGAAAGCACCCGCGCCACCTGAAAAGTGCGAATCATTCCCATTTGGGCAATTTGATGAGATTGTAAACTTTCTACTGGTTCCCCATCAAAAATTACCCGCCCCGAATCAGGACGAATAAAATTAGAAATTAAATTAAATAAAGTCGTTTTTCCCGCACCATTTGGCCCAATTAATCCAGTAATACTACCTTGACTCACTTCCAAAGTAGCATTTTCCACCGCTTTTAACCCACCAAAACTTTTACTTAAACCATTTGCTGATAACAGTAAATTATTACTTGCTTGAGGTCTTGGCGGTGCATCTTCTACCTGTTTAAGAATATCCTCTATATCCGTTTCTGGTTCATTCAAAGGTATATCTGAAATTGAATCTGATGGATTATTTACCAAGGGTTAATTCCTCCTTTTTACCTAAAATACCTTGCGGTCTTACCATCATTAAAATAATTAATAATAACCCTATTACCATAATCCGAAAAGCACCCAACCGTGCATCATCGAAAGGTAGTAATCCCGGTAAAACAAAGCGTGTTCCTTCAAAATAAGCCCAAAAAATTATTGCCCCTAACAAAGTTCCGTAATTATTACCCGCACCGCCTAAAATGATAATTGTCCAAGCGTCAAAAGTAATTTGGGGTTGAAAATTATCTGGGTAAACTGTAGCTAATTGCCAAGCGTAGAAAGCCCCAGCAAATCCGGCGATCGCACCACCCAACATCAACGATTGTAACTTATACCAAAACACATTTTTTCCCAAAGCCCTTGGTACTTGTTCATCTTCCCTGATTGCCTTTAAAACTCTTCCCCAAGGCGCATTTACTAACCTTTCCAAAGCCCAAAACACTACTGTTAAAACCAACAGTAGCACTACCATTAACCCAGTTTTGTAAGTAAAATTATTAGCATCAAGTATGGAAATTAAACCCACAATATAAACAACTAAGCCTAAAATTGCCCCACTAATTCCCATGATTAAAGATGCGATCGGACTAGAACCCCGGATCTTTCCCTGTTGCAATTGTTTCTTGATCCACCGCCACAATTGCCAGCCACCTAACCCAGCAATTACTGATAGCACAGCCACCAAAAAAAACTGTAACAACGGATTCAGAGTAATATTATTAAAAGGTAGGGGAAAACCTTGTAAACCGAACACGCCCGATCGCCATTGACCATTCCCCACAGGCAACTCTTGATTATTCACAATTAAGCGAATCATTTCCGATAAACCAATGGTGACAATTGCCAAATAATCTTCCCGCAATCGTAGGGTTGATATACCCACCAACAAACCTAACAACGCAGCCAAAGCCGCACCAATCAAAGCACCAATAAATAGGGGTACTCCTTGTAAACTTAATAATACAGTAGTGTAAGCTCCCACCGCCATGAAAGCCACATGACCAAAGTTAATTAAACCAGTAAAACCCCACTGTAAATTTAGCCCTAAGCCAAATAGAGCATATATCGATATAAAAATGATTAGCGAAACTAAATAACCAGGAGTAAAATTCATGGGAAGAGGGTTTCTAGAAAACAAGTATCTTACTTTGTTAAGGCATTTTACCCTATAGAGTTCTTAAATGATGCGGAAAATTTCCGCCCTCCTGTGACCTGTTCATTAAATGATTGTAAGATTTGCCCAAATTATATATCTAAACTTTCTATCTCCTTTAAACTGTTGGAAGAAAAAGACACTGTTAAATTTTTAGGATGAGAATTACTATGGATGCAGCGGCACTCTGGCAACGTTACCAGGACTGGCTTTACTATCATGAAGGACTAGGATTTTACCTAGATGTCAGTCGGATGGGATTTGATGACAACTTTTTACAAACGTTGCAGCCAAAATTGGACAAAGCATTTAAAGACCTAGCCGCATTAGAGAATGGTGCGATCGCCAACCCCGACGAAAACCGCATGGTTGGACACTATTGGCTACGCGATCCAGACAGAGCACCGAGTCCCGAACTCAAACAAGGAATCATCGATACTTTAGAGAAAATCGAAACATTTGTCCACAAAGTTCACGATGGAGAAATTCGTCCTCCCAAAGCCCCGAAATTTACCGACCTTCTCTCCATTGGCATTGGCGGATCGGCTTTAGGCCCGGAATTCGTTGCCGAAGCCCTAGCCCCCGACTTTCCCCCGCTGGCGATACATTTTATCGACAATACCGATCCAGCGGGGATCGATCGCATCCTCACCAAAATTAGAGACAGACTCGCCAGCACCCTGGTATTAGTCATCTCCAAATCAGGAGGCACACCCGAACCTCGCAACGGCATGATCGAAGTGCAAAACGCCTTCGCCGCCCAAGGATTAGACTTTGCCAAACAAGCGATCGCCACCACCGGAGTCGGCAGCAACCTCGACAAAACCGCCCATTCCCAAGGTTGGATCGCTACCTTCCCGATGGAAGACTGGGTAGGCGGACGCACCTCCGAATTATCAGCAGTCGGCTTACTCCCCGCAGCATTACAAGGCATTGACATTCGCGCCATGTTAGCAGGTGCCAAAGAAATGGATGCCGCCACCCGCATCCCCGACTTAAAAAGCAACCCAGCCGCCTTACTTGCCGTTTCTTGGTACTACGTTGGCAACGGCAAAGGCGAAAAAGACATGGTAATTCTGCCCTACAAAGACAGCTTGCTACTGTTTAGCCGTTACCTACAACAGTTAGTCATGGAATCTTTAGGCAAAGAAAAAGACCTCGACGGCAACAACGTCTATCAAGGCATAGCAGTTTATGGTAACAAAGGCTCAACCGATCAACACGCCTACGTGCAACAGTTGCGCGAAGGAGTACCTAATTTCTTTGCCACCTTCATTGAAGTGTTAAAAGACCGCGAAGGTTCATCCCCCGAAATAGATCCCGGAATTACTTCAGGAGATTATCTTTCCGGTTTCTTGCAAGGAACTCGCAAAGCACTTTACGAAAATAACCGCCAATCAATCACCGTCACCATTCCCCAAGTCAATCCTTACACAGTCGGAGCCCTAATTGCCCTTTACGAACGCGCCGTCAGTATCTACGGTTTCCTAGTCAACGTCAACGCCTACCATCAACCCGGAGTCGAAGCAGGTAAAAAAGCTGCCGCTGAAATTTTGGATCTGCAAACCAAAGTAGTCCAGTTAATTCAGCAAGAAGGCAAACCCATGTATTTGAGCCAAATTGCCGAAAAGTTAGGCGCAACTGAAGATATAGAGCCAATTTATAAGATTGTCCGTCATCTCGCAGCGAACGATCGCGGCATCGCCCTACACGGCAACTTAGGCAAACCCAACAGTTTAACCGTTTCCACAACTTAGGGGACTAGGGACTCGGGAGGTGGGGAGGTGGGGGGATGGGGGGATGGGGGGATAATTTATTTAACTACATCTTCTATTCTCCCCTGACCGAACCCACCTCCCCATCTCTCCTTGTCCCCTTGTCTTGTTGAGAGCTATATAATATAGCTCATATTTTGGAAAAATTTAACTTCAATTGAAGCTACTGAGCCATTTTTATAATGTTACAAAAAAAAGACACTTCAATAGCTACTTTAGCTTTACTGCTAGCCTTGGCTGTGGTTCCTAAACCCGCAACAGCATCTCAAAAAAACCTGCTTATTTTAGCTCAATCTCCCACTTCTCCTAATACAATTACCCTACCAAAGTCAGTCAAATCTGGCACGAGAGTAAGAATTGATGGCTCTAGTAGTGTAGCTAAATTCAACCAAGCTCTTAAAGAACGTTTTGAAAAAGAATACCCCGGTACAAAAGTAAATGTTGCTTATCGGGGAACAACGGCTGCTTTAAAATCATTGCTTAAAGGAAATATAGATATAGCTGCTATTGGTCGTCCCTTAACTGATAAAGAAAAATCACTTGGTTTAGTTGCCGTCGCTCTACCTAGAACTAAAATTGCGGTTATAGTCGGGCCTAAAAATACTTTTAGAGGAAGTATCACAGATGCTCAATTTGCCAGAATCTTTCGCGGCGAAATTCGAGATTGGTCAAAAGTTGGGGGAAGACGTGCCAGAATTCGTCTGATCGATCGCCCCAGAAATAGCGATACCCGCCAAGCTTTACAAAATTACCCGGTTTTCCGCAACCGTCCCTTTCGCTCAGGCTCCAACGCTCTCAGGCTATCACAAGATAGCACCAATGCAGTCATCAATCAATTGGGAACTAATGGCATTAGCTACGCTATTTCTAACCAAGTAGTCGAACGCCCAAATGTGCGGATCGTCTCAATGCACAAAGTTTTACCCAACGATCCCAGGTATCCTTTTTCACAACCAGTTTCTTACGTATACAGAGGCAAAAACCCGACTCCGGCTGCTTTGGCATTCTTGGGTTTTGCTAGCGCACCCGCAGGTCAACAAGTAGTAAAAGCTGCGGCTTTCGTTCCCGTTGCTACCACCCCACAGACAGCGATCGCACAAACACCAACCAAACCACCCGCAGTCACTACCCCAAACCCAACTCCCGCCCCCCTTGCCGAAACACAACAAACAAATACTCGTGGTGGACTTGGTTGGCTGTGGTGGTTGATACCTTTATTAGCTTTGTTAGGAATCCCGATTTGGTGGCTACTGAGAAATCGCCGCACCTCAACAATTGCAACCGGTAGCCAAACACCAACACCACCTTTAGCAGGCGGTACCACTACCGAAGCACCCAGCCAACCTGTAGTTCCCCCTGATACCAGTACTACGGAACCGATCGTAATTTCCCCCACAGAACCACAAGAAACGATTAACACCGCAGAACCACTTTGGGGAGAAGAATTATTACCCACAACAGATACCACTAGCGAAACCGCTACCCCAGCACCAGCAACACCCGATTGGTTAGGAGGTGCAGGTATAGTAGGTGGAGCAGTTTTAGGCTCAGCAGCAGCCCTACCAAGAGACTGGGGTAGCAGCATCACCCTAAGAGCAGAAAATAGTCAAAGTCAACAAGTCCTTGCCGCTTGGCAAGTCTCAGAAGCCCACAAGCAAACAGTGTTAGAACAAGGTGGGAGACATCTGGCTATTAGACTTTATGACATTAGTGACATCGATCAAATCCAAACCGAAGGTTGGCAGATTTTCCAACAGTTTAATGTAGAGGAACAAGCTAACGAGATATTATTGCCGATATTGGTTGGCGATCGCGACTATAACGCAGAAATTGGCTACTTAACAGAAGACGAGCGCTGGTTGCCCCTAGCCAAATCTAATCCGATCTACATACCCGCATCTGTACCATCTGTCACAGAAGTTATCCCTCCCGCCCCAGCACCATTAATTCCCACCACACCCGCAGACTGGGGTAGCAGCATTACTCTGACACCAGAAAGCAATCAACTCGCCCTTGCTGCTTGGCAAGTATCCCATAGACACAAACAAGCATTGCAACAACAAGGCGGCAAACAATTAGTATTGCGGATTTATGATGTCACAGTAGAGACGTTTCATGAAACGTCTCTACTAGATGAGCAAATTCCCGCGAATTTTCCCCAATTTGCCGTAGATGAACAAGCTACCCAAATGTTAGTAGCCATACCGGAAAGTAATCGCGATTATCTCGCAGAAATTGGCTACTTAACTGATGATAATCGCTGGTTATTGTTAGCTAGATCAGCACCAGTACCCATAGTTCCATCTATACCAACCGTTGCCCCAAGTGCTGCTACTATTCCTACCCTGGTTGTTACCTCAACACCTACTACCAGCAGCATTAACTTGACACCATTTAATAATCATCAAGCTATTGCCGCTTGGCAAATTTCAGAAGAACATAAACAAACACTGCAACAACAAGGCGGTAGGCAGTTAGCATTACGGCTTTATGATGTCACAGAAATCCCTGCCCAACCTGGTACAGAAAATTGGGGAATTTTCCAACAATTTCTTGTGGATGAACAAATTAACCAAATGTTACTACCGATATTAGTTAGCGATCGCAACTATGCCGCAGAAATTGGTTATTTAACAGAAGACGATACGCCTTACGGCACGCTACGCGAACGCTGGTTATTATTAGCTAGATCCGCACCAATAACAATTAGTAGCGATACACCACCAAGCACAGAAATTGACTTAGCCCCCGGAGTCGTCGCCGCACTAGGCTCAACTCCCGTTACTAGCACCATTTCCCTAGCACCAGAAACACCCACTCAAATTATCGCTAACTGGCAAGTTTCATCCAACCATAAACAAGCATTACAGCAACAAGGTGGAAGATATTTACTATTGCGGCTTTATGATGTCACGGAAATTGACTTAACTGGGCAAGAACCGCCAATTTTCCAACAATTCGCCGTCGATGAACAGGAGGAGCAACAGTTACTGGAAATACCTGTTGGCGAGAGGAATTACGCCGCAGAAATTGGCTATTTAACAGATGATAATCGCTGGTTATTATTGGCAAGATCGGCACCAATACACATAGTTTCCTCAGTCTCACCAGTAGGAGAAATAATCCCGGAAATAGACGAAGTTATCCCATCACCAGTAGCAGAAATTATCCCGGAAATAGACGAAGTTACCCCAGCCTCACGAATAACAGAAATTATCGAAATTACACCAGCATTAAATACTACGCCGATCGACTGGAACAGCACGATCGCCTTGACAGTAGAAAATGCTCGTCAAGCCCTTGCTAATTGGCAAGTTTCTGACGATCATAAACAAGCGTTGCTGCAACAAGGTGGCAGACAATTAGCACTCAGACTTTATGATGTGACCGAAATTGATTTGAGTCAGGACAACCCGCAAATTTTCCAACAATTTTCTATAGACGAACAAGTTAACCAAACATTACTGCCCATACCACTCATTGACCGAGATTATGTGGCAGAAATTGGCTATCTGACTGATGATGAAAATTGGTTAATTGCAGCTAGATCCGCACCATTGAGAATTGTCTCTGATGTTTTGCCAGCAACAGAAATTGATTTAGGTAATTTAGGTGCTGTCATTACCGAAGTAAGTGATATCCCGTCAATTGTTTATGATAGCGATGATACCCAGTCCGAAATAGAAGCCGCTAAATTTAATCTGGGATTAGAAGAATTAACCCCAGAAGTTTTAGCCGCAGTAGACGAAGGACTTCCTGACTTACCATCTGGGTACGACGAAAGTCGGATCGTTTTAATGCCTCGCGATCCTCAGTGGGCTTACACTTATTGGGATATTCCAAGAATACATAAAGAAGAATTGCGGCAACAGGGCGGTTCTCAGTTAGCTTTGCGATTCTATGATGTCACTGATGTAGATATGGATTACCAAAATCCTCACAGCGTACAGGAATTTGAGTGCGATGAAATGGGGCGGGAATGGTATTTGCCTGTTCCAGTGAGCGATCGCGACTACATCGTAGAAATCGGCTACCTTACTAATGATGGTCGCTGGCTAATGTTAGCCCGCTCAAACTCCATCCGCGTCCCTCCCCTTTATCCCTCCAGTTGGTCAAATGACCAATTCATCACTATTCGCTGGGAAGAAGAACTAGAAAACAAACAATTTTTAGATTTAGGTTCTCCCACTCCAGAAGCAATTGCCACCCCAGCTAACGCCTTCCATGACTCCTTTTTTGGCAATATGCCAACCCCAAATTTAGCAGCACAAACAGTTAGCTCTTATATTTTCCCCTCTGGCATCGGTCAATGGGCATCAGGAGTCGGTTTTTCAAAAGAAGCAGTACCAGAACGTTCTCGCCAATTCTGGTTAATGGCAGATGCAGAACTAGTAGTTTACGGCGCAACAGCCCCCGATGCTGTAATTACGATCGGAGGTCGTCCGATTAAAGCAAATTCAGACGGCACTTTCCGCTTTCAGCTATCCTTCCAAGATGGGATGCTTGATTTTCCGATCGAAGCATACACACCCGACGGCGAACAAACTTGTTCCATTCACCTAAAATTCAACCGCGAAACCCCGCTGCGGAATACCAATACCAAAGAGGAAGCCCAAGAGGATTGACACACTCCCCTTGTTGAAACGAAGGGGATTCAAAAATGTTGTTCCGTAGCACGGGTTTACCCGTGCTACGGAACATTTTCTTCCTGTTTCTTAGGCTCTTAACTAGACGTTCAACCGATGTTTTTCGCCCCCGCCAGACCGCCTCCACAGGCATTTTTGTTTAACGTTCAGGAAGTGCCCCTCCCCAAACGGATCTGAATCTTGTTTTCGGAACAGTTTCTCTACCTTTTCAGGTTCCCAGAGTGCAGGTCGCGTCACCGTTACTGATTTCTTGGGTGATATTTGTCTCGACGATCCATGATGGGGTTGAGTTACCCGGTAATAGTAATTGCGCTTTACCACTAAGAAGATTATACCAGAAACAGGGGGATAAATCCCCAAAAATTCGCGTTTCATACCCTGGATAAATCTCAGGGGTTCTCACGCTCCCACTATTTTTCTGATAGGACTAGGGGACTCTCGGAGATGGGGGGATGGGTTCGTTTATTAACTCAAAACTCTCTCACTCTCTAAACGAGAAACTCTCTGACTCCCCCCACCTCTTCCCCCAGTCCCTAGTTCCCTTAATGTTCAATCAAACTAGGGCAAGTTAACACAAATACGTCTCTTGTGCCAACACCTTCGGTTGCGGGTTTGATGGGGGTGGTGTAGTGGAAGAATTCGCGATCGTTTACTAGTAGTAATTCACCCGGATTTAAAACTTGTTTGAAAACTGGGTCTTGTTTGCGAGTTTTATATAAATGAGTTTCGCCGCCCTCAACATTTTCTCTATCTACTGCGAAAATCCCAATTAAGTCAGTGCCATCTCTATGAATCCCTTCTGGTGCTGGGTTGCCGAAGTTATCTGGTGAACAAGTAGTGCGAATTTGATGCACTCCTACTTCTAAAGCTACTGAGTTTAACTTGCAAAAATCACTGAAGGCAAATAACAGTTTTTTAAATTCAACTAATTCGATTAATCCATCATCTAATTCAGCGAATTCTCGTTTAACATCGCCTACTAAAGGATTGTAGTTTTTACTTTGAAATAAATAACCATGAGGTAGTTTTACTACTTCATCAGAGGAGACTTTAAACCGCGACAATCTTCTTTGGCGGTATTTACCTTTAATGTAAGGATCTACAGGCAGGTCGTTAAAAAATGGTTTGAAATCTTCTAAACGGATGCGATCGACTCTTTGCAATGTAAACATCATCGCATATGGCAATTCCGTTGAACCTAATAACGTTTGCATAGTAATTTCCCTTGCTCTGATTGATCCCCTAATATTTTTCGGGGCTTTTTCTTTTCATTATAAAAGCTGCTCAAAAAAATCTTGTCAAATGGACAACAAAAAATCGCAACTTATGATATGAGAAAATTTCTTTCTAAGCAATCATACTTAATCTAACTTACTTTTTACAGCTTTGACCAAAGCCTGACAAGCGCGAAGAAAGATCGCCACATCTACCCCCAAAGCAATGTACTGCACCCCAGCATCAATCCATAACTTAGCCATCTCAGGGTGATCGGCGAATGTACCCACAGCTTTTTGATTCTGGCGGATTTTGGTGACACATTGTTTCATCAATTCAATTACACGGGCATCGCCCACCTGTCCGGGAATCCCCAAAGACTGGGACAAATCATAAGGGCCAAGAAAAACCACATCAATGTGAGGAACGCTGACAATCTCTTCTAAGTTTTCTACGCCCTTTTTGCCTTCCACATGAACCACCACTAAAGATTCTGCGTTCAATTTGCTGATAATTTCTGTACCGGCGGCAGTATACATTCCAGCACGGGTGTTTAAAGAAAGACCGCGACTACCCAACGGGTAATATTTGGCACTGCGGACAACTGCTTCGGCATCGGATAAGGTTTCAATTTGTGGAACTTGGACACCTGCGCTGCCGATATCGAGGGCGCGTTGAATTTGGGGGGCATCATTTTTGCGAACGCGGACGATCGCACTAAGCCCCACACAATCAGCCGCCCGACAGAGATCTTCTGCTCCCAGAGTGTGTATTGGCCCATGTTCCATGTCAATAATCGCGAAGTCAAACCCTGCGTGTCCACAAATTTCCATGAACGCAGGATAGGCACAATTAATGAATGGCCCGATTACCACTTCACCTTGCTGGAGTTTCCGTTTAACTTGGTTTTCGCCCATTTGTCAGTAGTCAGCAACATATTTAACTAAAATATATTAGTAGGTGCAGAGGAGCTTGTGGGGGGGAGGAGACGCTCCTGACACCCAGAAGCTCCTGACGCGGGGACTCTTGGCACTCTTGGGAAGTTAATTAACTCAAAATTTCCTCCCTAACTCTGTGACTCAAAACTCTCTGACGCAAAACTGCCGAAACTCTCCCTAACTAAAA
This sequence comes from Floridaenema aerugineum BLCC-F46, assembly GCF_041929345.1. NCBI lineage: Bacteria > Bacillati > Cyanobacteriota > Cyanophyceae > Aerosakkonematales > Aerosakkonemataceae > Floridanema > Floridanema aerugineum. Next base: position 61,121 of record NZ_JBHFNQ010000084.1, on the reverse strand, counting down.
AGTCAAAACTCTCCTTACGAGAAACTTTCGGCTTTCTGCCTTGAATGCAGTTGCCATCGCAGCTATCTGATTAAGTTTTGCCTAAGCATTTTCCCTCCGGGAGAAACGTTATCCTAGTAAAAAACTGATGATAGCCGTAAATTTTAATTTAGACTTAGCCTATTCTATGGGGTGTGGTCAAAACCCGTTGGTGATATCCAAAGTGATATCCAAAGTGATATCCAAAAAATTTCCCCGCGTCAGGAGCGTCCATCTTAACCAACAAATGATTGACCACACCCTACTCTATGGGTTATGTTTCCTAGCCACCTGTACCCTCATGTCCTTGATAATCGTAGTTGCAGATGACGATCTGCCAATGCGTCTTTTTGTAAGTGAATATTTAGAGATGTGTGGCTACTCAGTAATAGCGGCTGAGGATGGTCAAATGGCACTGGAGTTAGTGGAAAAGTATCATCCTCACTTACTGGTTACAGACATCATGATGCCGCGAATGGACGGCTATGAATTAGTGCGCCAAGTTCGTCAACGTCCCGAATTCCGGTTGTTGCCAGTGGTATTTTTAACTGAAAGAAATTCTACGGAAGAACGAATTCGTGGCTATAAGTTGGGGTGTGATTCTTATCTACCCAAACCTTTTGAAATTCACGAATTAGGAGCAATTATTCGCAATTTGCTGGAGCGATCGCAAATCATGCAAACTGAGTGGCATTTACGAATGCAGACACCCACATTATCAGGAAATGTTAACACAACTGCCCAAACAGCTGTGACTGTTAGTAATTTGAGTAAACGAGAGAAAGAAGTCCTAGAATTAATTACTCGTGGGTTGTCCAATATCGAAATTGGCGATCGCCTACATTTGAGTGGCAGAACGATCGAAAAATACGTCAGTAATTTGCTCAGAAAAACCGAAACTAGCAACCGAGCGGAGCTAGTACGGATTGCTATTGAACAGCGTTTAATCGATTAATAAATTTCCCGGTAGGTTAACTTTAATTAACTGATTGTTGCTGACTAATCACATAGTTAAGTAAACCTTCACAGGCATCTAATAAAAGATCGATTACCTGATTAAACCCTTCTGGGCCACCATAATAAGGATCGGGGACTTCTTTGAGGTTATGCCTGGTACAAAAATCACACATTAGTTTTACTTTATCTTTGTATTGTTGGGAGCGATCAAGCGCCAAAATATCCCGATAATTCTCTCGATCCATTGCCAAAATTAAATCGAACTTTTCAAAATCTGACCTCTGAAACTGACGTGCCTCACCTACTAATTGAATCCCTCTCAGTTTAGCCGCCGCACTCATCCGCCGATCTGGAGGACTACCAATATGATAACTAGAAGTTCCCGCCGAATCACAAATAATTTCCTTGCTTAAACCAGTTTGGTTAACCAAGTGTTTCATAATGTTTTCCGCCGAAGGAGAACGACAGATATTACCTAAACAAACAAACAGTAATTTGTATGCCATTACTCAATTGATTTAAGTTTTAGATTTTCGATGATCTAATTTACACCTTTAGTTGCGATTTAGCCAGATCGCTTTTAAACCAGCGGCTTTTGCTCCTTCATAATCTTCTTTAAAACTATCGCCAATATGCCAAGCTGCATCAGCAGGACAATCATGTTTTGCTAAAGCGGCAGAAAAAATTTCCACTTCTGGTTTTGCTGCACCCACTTCCGTAGAAATAGTGACAGACGAGAAAAACTGCGTCAACTCTAAAGCATCTAAAACTGGGTAAAGACGAGAATCAAAATTAGACAACACGCCTAAAGTTATGCCCAAATTTTGCCAATGTTCTAAAGCGGGAATTACATCAGGATAAATAAACCAAGGTTCAGCTGTGGCAAAATAATCATAAAGTTCCCCAAAGAAACTCGCAAAATCAGTAAACTTTTCCCAAACTCCTGCTTCTTGAAAAGTGTTAATTGCCACTGCTTCCCACCATTCAAATTCTCGTAAGGGAATTTCTTCAGGGGGAACTCCGGGAAAAGCCATTTTCTCGCTTTTTTTAAAGCTGTTGTAGAAAGCGCGATCTAACTCTTCTAAAGAAACTTCTACACCAAACTTTTGAGCAATTTTCCCGTAGACTTCTCCGACGCTACCTTTGATTCCAAATAGAGTACCAACGGCATCTAAAAAAATTACTTTTGGTTGTTCCATTGAAACTAATTCCTTTAAATTTCCTTGGGTACGTTGTTGCGCTTTAGCGCTCTCGATAAGAGCGCTAAAGCGCAACAACGTACATACATTTTAATTATCATAACTGTAACTTGCATTAGTAGGTGAAAATTCCAAATGGTAACGATAAAGAGCAACTGGTTTGTCAATAGCGATAAAATAATTAGGGTCTTGAGGAGACAAATAAATAGCGGTTATTTGTTCGGCTGTAATTGGCAAATTTGATGCTTTTTGCAATTGATAAACAGTAGTAGTTTCTACTTCATTTAAATAAACTTGAGCAGTGCTGCGGAATATTTGTTGAGATATTTCCGTAGAAATAAACTGATTAGAATTAAGCTGTTCAGTAGCACGATTTGTCACCAGAGAAATCAGTTGTCGTTCTCCTGGCAAATAAGTAACTTGACGATTTGGGTTATCACGATCGACATTCACAGAAAGCACAGATCGATCGCCCAAAACAGCCCTACCTATATTTAAGCCGTTAAAAGAGCGATCGGCAACCACTTTTAAAGTTTTAAGTTTTGAGTTTTGAGTTTTGAGTTGGGAAAAGGGATAACCTTTTACTGGTGATTGCTGTTGATTTACCCCAACAAAACGTACTAAAAAAGTGATTGGTTTATCTAAAAACTGTCGATTACCCTCAAACCCCGGAGTCACAAAATCAGGAGCCAAAGGTGCTACCATTTCCACCAAAGTACTGCTAACATTCCAAGTACCCATCATCCAATCTGGATAAACCAAATCTTCAGTTGCTTTCACCACCGAAATCGCAGGTTTACTATCCCAATTAGGAAATTGCGACAACCTATCATTTAGTGTACCCGCCCTCACCTCAGCACACCAAAAAAAACCCAACAAAACCAAACAAAAAACCCAAAAACCTCTCACAAATCCTCTCTGCGTACTCTGCGTCTCTGCGGTTTAAAAAAATTAAATTGCCTCCACAGGAACAGGTTCCCAAACCTCCCCATACTTCTCTTTTAAACCTTGCCAAGCTTCCACCTGTCCCGGTTCATATTCTCCCGGTTTCCCCCACTGTAAAAAAGCACTAAAAGCAGGTTCTTGCTGTTCATCTAAAAAGCGAATTGCATAAGTAGTAAAATTACCCCGCTTAGACTCAGCAGTTTCAAATTTCACCTGAGTAATTTTGTCCATATTCAAGTGAAATTCAAAATCATCAGCGTGCATATTCGCATACTTACCTTTAGGAAGTTCCGCATAAAAAAGCTTTTTAATCGGACTACGGACTTCCAAAACTCCGGCACTGCTAGTTACAATTAAACGCAGAGTACCTAAATTTTCGCAAGCTTCGAGAAACTCTTTCAAATTAGCAGACATAATGGTTTTGGTAGTTGGTAGTTGGTATTAAGTTTGTTGTGACGACTTTAGTCGTTCTTTGCTTAATATAAGAAACACTAAAGTGTTTACAAAGAACCATTTTTTTAAGTGTTTTCGTACTTTTCGTAAGCGGAGACGATTCTTTGTACTAAAGGATGGCGCACGACATCTGCTTGGGAGAGGTGACAAAAAGCAATTCCTTCGACGTTTTGCAGAATTTTTTGAGCTAATGCTAAACCAGAGGTTTGATTAGGTGGTAAATCTGTTTGGGTAATATCGCCAGTCACCACCATTTTTGAGCGAAAACCTAAGCGTGTCAATACCATTTTCATTTGTGCTGCTGTGGTATTTTGTGCTTCATCCACAATTACGAAAGAGTTGTTAAGAGTGCGTCCCCGCATATAAGCTAAAGGAGCAACTTCTATCACGCCTCTTTCCATTAAATTGGTGATTTTTTCTGGGTCAATTAATTCATGTAAAGCGTCATACAAAGGACGTAGGTAAGGGTTAACTTTTTGCTGTAAATCTCCTGGTAAAAACCCTAACTTTTCCCCAGCTTCGACTGCGGGACGAGTTAAGATTAACCGTTCATATTGATTAGCTAAAAGTGCTTGAACTGCTAAAACAGCTGCTAAGAAAGTTTTACCAGTACCAGCAGGGCCAATGCAAATGGTTAGGTCGTGGGTGCGAACTGATTGGATATATTGACGTTGACGAAAAGTTTTAGCGCGTATTTCTTCACCGCGACGACTCCGGGCGAGCACATCTCGCTGTAAGTCTTGTAACTCTTCAGTGCGCTGAGTGTCTAAGGCGTGACGGGCGGTGAGGATATCAACGTTAGTGATAGTTTTACCATGTTTCCAGAAGTCTTCTAGCGATCGCACTAACCTACCACAAAGCTCTACTTGATTCGCCGTTCCCGAAATCAATAAATCTTGTCCGCGCAATACCACTGTCGCGCCAGTTTGTCGCGCCAAAGTCTTCAAATTTTCTTCTTGACTTCCGCTTAATGCGATCGCACTTTCTATTGTAGGTAACTGAATCGTTGCAGATTCCGGCATTGTGGAAAAATTTTGCAGCAGTTTAAGATCACCTTTTCTTTATAGAATACTTAATCCATCAACAAAGCAAAAAGACGCTTTACCCGAAAAACCAGCCACCACAGATGCCAAATCTGAGATAACGAAAGGTGTGGTTGAGCGTCATTTTTGCCTTTCTGGAAATCAAAAATTTATCGTTTTATTCCGGCAAATATAATTAATATCTGCGCTTGCGTGAAGCTTCAGCTTTCCGCTTGCGACGGAGGCTGGGCTTCTCGTACCGTTCACGGCGTTTAACTTCCGATAAAATTCCCGCTTTTTGAATCTTTTTTTTGAAGCGTCTCAACGCCGAGTCAATTGACTCATTTTCTCCCAAACGGACTTCTGCCACTTTTTAACTTTCACCTCCTTAAGGCTTTCTAATTTACTGCTAAGGCAATTGTATTGCTTGAGTCCTGAGATTGCCTCAATATTACATAGTAATGCTAGTGCAGCACGGCAGATATAACTAAATCAGTTGAACAAAAAAGTCTTCTTCTGTTCTGTCTTCTGCCTTGAAAGCACTAGCGTGGTCGGAGTCTATGAGGACCTCTCGAAGGACCAGGAGGACGGGGAGAAGGTCTTCGCCCCATATCTCTATCTCTCGGTGGTGGGCTGCTATCATGCTCTGCTGGGGTACCGCCGTAAATATCCAGGTAAACCGATTGTCCGGCTAATTTTGCGGCTGCGGAAATTACGGTTCGGATTGCCTGAATATTACGTCCACCACGACCAAAAACCCGCCCTTTATCTTCCCCTTCAAAAGCCAAGCGAATCCAAACTTTCGGTCTAGTCGCTGAAATTTCGCAGTCTACCTTTAAAGAATTAGGCGACTCCAAAAACGGCAGAAGCAGGAATTTCACAAGTCCGGGATAATCTGGTGGACTTGTGGTTAACAAGGGCTGGGCAGAACCATTATTCGGTAACTGGGGTACGTAGCTGCTCGAAGACATTAGCTTTTTGGAGGATGCTGCGAACGGTGTCGGTGGGTTGAGCGCCTTCTTTGAGTCGTTTGACGATCGCTTCTACATTCAGTTTAGTCTCATCAGTACGAGGATTATAGAATCCTAATTCTTCGATCGGACGACCTTCTCGACGAGATGTACTCAGCGCCGCCACTATCCGATAGCTGGCTTCCCGCTTTTTGCCGTATCGCTTTAATCGCAATTTGATCATTTTGGAAAACTAATTTGCACAATTCTGACTAATCTACAATTGTACTTCTCTACGAGGAGCAATTGGGTAAAGAAGTCATTATAATTGACCAAAACCTTTTTTCTTTTTATCTTTTTTCGGTTTCTTTTTGCCACCGCCCCCGCCATGACCGCGCCAGCCCGGAGGTGGTTGCCGATTCCCGAAAGGACTCATCCCACCGCCCATTCCGGGCATACCCATTCCGGGCATCCCCATGCCTGGGATTCCGCCTTGTCCCATTTGCTGCATCAAAGAACGCATTTTTTGGAAATCAGCTACCAACTTAGAAACTTCTGTTTCTCGATAACCTGAACCTTGGGCAATGCGTTTGCGGCGACTGGGAGAGGAAGCTAATAATTCCGGTTCCCGGCGTTCTTGGGGAGTCATGGAATTAATCATCGCCTCAGTTTGTTTGAGTTTTACCTCAGCTTCCCGCAACTGTTGGTCGGAAATTTTCGGCATTCCGGGCAACATTTTTAATAGCCCGCCGAAAGATCCCATATTTTTCATCAACCGCATTTGCTTGAGGAAGTCGGTAAAGTCAAACTTAGCCGAGAGGATTTTTTCCTGCATCTTTTCAGCGTCGGTGAAATCGATCGCTTCCTGCGCCTTTTCCACCAAAGTCAGCACATCACCCATCCCCAAAATCCGGGAAGCCATTCGGTCAGGGTAAAAAGGTTGTAAAGCATCAACTTTTTCACCCACACCGATAAACTTAATCGGTTGACCAGAAACCTGCCTTACCGAAAGCGCCGCCCCACCTCTAGTGTCACCATCCATCTTGGTGAGAATGGCACCAGTAACTCCTATTTGTTCGTGGAAAGTCCGAGTCAGAGTCGCCGCCTCTTGTCCCGTCATCGCATCTACAACTAGCAGAGTTTCATCAGGTTGCACGGTTTGTTTAATTCGGGCTAACTCTGCCATCATGTCTTGGTCAATTTGCAAGCGTCCGGCAGTATCGATAATTACCGTATCAAAACCTTCCGCTTTCGCCTTTTCCACCCCTTGACGGGCAATTTCTACGGGGTCAGCATCTTTCCCCAGTTCAAAAACTGGGACTTCAATTTGTTGACCTAATGTTACCAACTGATCGATCGCCGCCGGACGATATACGTCAGTAGCTACCAGCAAAGCAGAACGATTCTCTTTTCGTAAATGTAAAGCTAACTTAGCCGTAGCCGTAGTTTTACCCGTTCCCTGCAACCCTGCCATTAAAATAACAGTGGGTTTGGTCTTCGCCTCTGCCAAAGGGACATTGCTTTCCCCCATCACCGTTACCAGTTCGTCATGAACGATTTTGATAAACTGTTGATCGGGGCGCACGCCAGCAATGACTTCTGCGCCTTGGGCTTTGGTTTTTACCTGGGCCACAAAATCTTTCACTACTTGCAGGTTGACATCTGCTTCCAGCAAAGCGCGGCGCACTTCCTGCAAAGCTTCTTGAATGTTGCTTTCGGAAATGCGGTCTTGTCCCCGTAACTTTTTCCAGGCACTTTCTAAACGATCGGCGAGTGCATCAAACATAAATCAGTATTTCTTAGATAATCTTAACCTTACACAGAGAGAGCCTTATGAGCAAAGTTGCTAGCCACTATTTACCAGCTTAATGGCTTTTAACGCCACTAGTCGAGCAGTTTTCCGAATGTTATAACAGAGTCGGATAACATTTAGTATCGCCCCCCAATTTTTTATCTCATAGCGAACTCTACCAAAAGTAGAGTAGGCTGAACACCTTGATATAGATATCTGTAACTAAATAATAGGCTACGCTTTGACTATGGAGCTAATATGCTTGTATTTGTTGTACCACTGAAGAGCCGTAAAGTTTCCCAATCCTGGGAGCGGGTATGCCAATTGTTTGAAAGATCTATTAAATCAATCTGTAATCAAACTTCACCTGATTTTAGAGTAATTGTAGTTTGTAACGACAAGCCTGAAATTACATTTACCCATCCCCATATTACATATCTAGAAGTAGATTTTCCCCCTCCCAATGAATCGTCGCCCATAGTTAATGGAGATACAGACAAGGGTCGAAAAATCCTAGCAGGAGTAAATTACGCTCGTCAACTAGCACCTTCTCATACCATGTTTGTTGATGCCGATGATTGCGTCAGTAAACACTTAGCAGAATTTGTAAATCAACATTCAACCTCTAATGGATGGTTTATCAACAAAGGCTATAAGTATCGCGAAGGAAGTAAATTTATCTATCTAAAAAATCAAGAATTTCACCATCTATCGGGTAGCTGCAATATAATTAAATACGAACTAAACGACTTACCTGAAAATCCTGAATACGATCGCGGTTGTGGCTATTATAAATTTTACATTTTTCATAAAAGAATAAGCTCTATTCTAGCTGAAAAGGGAACACCAATAGCACCATTGCCCTTTGCTGGCGCAGTTTATGTACTTGAAAATGGAGAAAACCTGTCTGCTAATAAATATCAGCCAAGTTTCAATTGGCTAAATTGCCGAATTTTAACCCCAGCTACTAAAGACGAGTTTGGTTTGTATAAACTATAAAGATGAATAGTTATTGAAGCCAAATCATAATTTTATTCAATGATTTTTACTAAGATCGCTAAATAACAACTGATACAATATTCCTCAATGCGGAAATTAAAATCTAAACGGAAATCTAAGAAACAGGATAATGCTACTGAAACCATAACAGTCAGTCTTAAGGAGCAACTAATACAAAAGAGGAAAGCGGCGCAGGCAAAGAAAGAATTTATTAGCTTTACGAGTTCTGTACTTTTTCTCGCTATATTTCTTGGTCTATTGCTGTTTCCTGTGGGTGGTATTAAAGCATCATTGGCAGCGTTCGGGGGAATATTTTGTATGATCATGTCGTTCAAATATCCCCGTCAAGCTCTCTGGGCTTTCATGTTCTACGTACCCTTTGGCGGTACGGTAGTATACGCCCTTGCAGGCGGTAATGCTCTGTTTCAGTTAGCTAAAGATGGGTTTTACATTCCCGCAGTAGTAACCATATATCAGGAATGTAAACGGAAACGGTTGCCCTTCTTAATTCCCGATGGGCTCAAGACAAGTTTATTTTTTTTGCTAGCAGTGTGTGTATTAACCTTACTCCTGGTTAACGGTGCCCAACAGTTCGGCCCTGCGTGCAGTAGTCTTCCGAGAGGAGCTAGAATACCCTGTAGAGATGGTCAGCCAATTTTGCTGGGAATCTTGGGATTGAAAGTTCTGTTGGGATACCTGCCCCTGATTACCTGCGCTTTCTATCTCATCCGTAGCAAGCGGGAGTTGCTTTTCCTGACTCGAACAAATACGGTTTTGGCGATCGTCTGCTGTGCTTTAGGGTTCATTCAGTATTATTTTTTGACCAGCGGCAGGTGTGCCGGAACTCGTGGGTTCTCAGGAGATGCTTTATTTAAAGCAACCTTGGAGGCTAGGTGTTTGGTGGGTGGTTCCCTGGTGTTTAGCCCGGAAGTTGGGATGATTCGCTTACCAGGTACATTTGTTTCCCCTTGGCACTGGGCTTGGTATCTGATTTCTGGAGCCTTTTTAACTTTTGCTACTGCTTTCAGCGACCCTGCCCCACTTTGGCGGATCACAGGTTTGGTTGGTATGTTGGCGGTGTTGGTCAATGCGGTTATTTCTGGTCAAAGGATTGCTCTGGCATTGGTTCCACTGGTCTTTATCATCCTGTTGGTGTTGACAGGACAATTGGCTAACCTGAAACGGTTTCTCCCAATTGCCGCCGGAGTAGCGGTGGCAGTGACAATTGGTACGATGCTGTTCCCCGATCTAGTCCAAGAGCGGGTTGATAGCTTTATCGGTCGTTGGAATGCCGCACCACCGACGGATTTTATTGCCGCTCAAGCGGAAAACTCTTCTAAAAAGAGTGATGGATTTTTCGGGCAGGGATTAGGTCGTGCTACCAACTCAGCCCGCGCCTTTGGTAATGTGGATTTGATAGAAACCTATTATCCCAAAATACTCCATGAGATCGGGCCGTTGGGATTGCTCGGCTTTTTGGGGCTGGTGACGAGTCTAACTTATTTTACTTTTAAAGCTTATCGATCGGTTAAAGAGCCAAATTTACGCAGTTTCGCCGCCAGTTTTTGGGTTTTTGTTTTAGTGATCAGTTACAACACTTACTGGTATCCTCTCGATACAGACCCAGTGGCTGTTTATTACTGGTTCTTTGCTGGGGTAATCTTAAAATTGCCACAAATAGATAAGGAAGAACGAGAGAAACTAAAAGCAACAGAGGTGGAAGATCCTAAGTCTAAAAAGAAGAAAAAAGTCAAAAAAAAGGTGTGAAATCTAAGTAAATGTTGCAAATTTATTAATTGGTAAACAGGAGGTAAAAGCGTGAATTGGCCTTTAATTTCGGTGATTATTCCTACTTATCAACGTGAAGAAGCTTTACGGGCGACGATCGCAGATGTATTAAAACAAGATTACCCCTATTTTGAAGTAATTGTAGTCGATCAAACTAAAACCCATCAACCAGAAACTCAAGCTTATTTAGAAGAGTTAGCCAACGCCGGAAAAATTCATTGGTATCGTTTAGATTGGGCGAGTTTACCAGGGGCGAGAAATTACGCAGTTCGGCGGGCAACAGGAGATATTATTTACTTTATTGATGATGATGTAGAAATGCCAGTTGATTGTTTAAAAAATCATGCCCGTAACTATATGGAAAACCCGGAAGTAGGGGCAGTGGCGGGAAGAGTTTTCGATCGCATGAAATTGGCAGATTCCCAAAGGGAAAAACCAGGAGAAACTTACACAATTGAATATTTGCCACCGCAAGCAATGGACCCTGGAATAGCTTGGTATTATATTGATTTAGTCCATACGACAAAACCGCAACAAGTGATTACAGCGAGAGGTTGTAATATGTCGTTTCGTCGGGAAATTTTTAGCAAACATGGGTTGTATTTTGATGAAAGATTTCGTGGTAGTGCGGTGCGGGAAGAGTCAGATTTTTGTTTAAGATTGCGAAAAACGGGTTATAAAATTTGGTATGACCCAGAGGCTTTTTTGGTACATTTGGGAGAAGAAACGGGAGGGTGTCATGATATCAGTACGCGATCGCTAAAATACCAAATAACTTTCTACCACAATCATTTTTTGATGGGTATGAAAAATCTCACCATTGACCAACAATTAAGATTATTTTACCGTTTATTTGACTGTCACGTACTCGGTCGTCCACCCTGTCACAAAAGCGGTTCCCCATTAAAAATTATTACCCGTGCCGGATTTTACAGTTTAGGTTTTTTCAAAGCTTTAGGTACAGTAATTCAGTCTAATTGGAATAATGGGCAAATTTACACTAAACAAGATTTAGTTAAAGAGTCATAAGTTCGTTGTCAGGACTTTAGTCCTGCTATTGAGGAAATAAACGACTAAAGTCGTCACTACAAACACCCTAAATTAACAAAAAAAATGAGAATTCTAGTTGCTAGCCATACTTATATTGTTGACCTGAACCGCGAGAAATTAAGAGAATTATCTCGGTTAGAATCAGACATTGAAGTGACAGTAGTTACTCCCCGAATTTGGCAACCGGGAGGAGTCCAAAATAAAACAATTGAAACTCAACCTTTAAAAGAAGGTTCTTTCCGGGTAGTGCCAGTTTCTAACTTTAGCAAAAACAACCAAGGTTTATTAACTTTTGGCGCAGATTTGATTCCTTTATTACGTCAATTTAAACCAGATATTATTCAGGTTGAACAAGGTTCTAAAGCTTTGGCTTATGCGGAATTTATTACTTTGAATAAACTCCTGGGGTTGCAGGCAAAAAATGTCTTTTTTACTTGGTGGAATCTGCCTTATAACTTAAAATTTCCCATCTCATTACTAGAATCTTACAATCTCAGTAATACTCATGGAATAGTTGTGGGAAATAAAGATGGAGTAGACATTTTACGGGAAAGAGGCTACAAAGGGCCAATGGTAATTATGCCCCAATTGGGTGTTGATGAAAGTTTATTTAAGCCGCAAACTCAACCCGAATTAGCTAGGCAATTGGGGATTCAAGAAAATGATTTTGTTGTGGGTTTTGTGGGTAGATTTGTTGAAGAAAAAGGCTTACTTACTTTGGTGGAAGCTTTGGCAGGTTTAGCAGAAAAGCCTGGGAAGTTGTTATTATTAGGTCGTGGGCCTTTGGAATCAACTTTGTTGGCAATGGCGGTGGAAAAAGGAATTAAAGAAAAGTTGATTTTGGTGGAAAGTGTGCCGCACGATCGCGTTTACCAATACATCAATTTAATGCACACTTTGGTATTACCATCACAAACAACTTATCAATTTAAAACTTTGACTGCTGCGGGTTGGAAAGAACAATTTGGTCATGTTTTAATTGAAGCAATGGCTTGTAAAGTTCCGGTGATTGGTTCTGATTCGGGAGAAATTCCTAATGTAATTGGTGATGCTGGTTTAGTATTTCCTGAAGGCAATGTTGAGGAGTTGCAAAAATGTTTAATGCAGCTAATGGAAAACCCGGAATTAAAAAATAAGTTGGCAAATTTGGGTTATCAAAAAGCTATGAATCAATACACTAATAAAGCTTTAGCTAAACAATTGTTAGATTTTTATAAGCAAATCACTGAAAATAATTAAATGCGAATTCTCCAAATTGTTCCCTCTATTTCTCTAGTTTATGGTGGCCCTAGTCAAATGGTTTTGGGTCTTTCTGCTGCTTTAGCTAAAGCAGGAATTGAAGTCACAATTTTGACTACTAATAGTAATGGAGATGCTGGACAACCGCCTTTAGATGTTCCTTTAAATTGTCCGGTAGAACAAGATGGTTATCAGATTCGTTATTTTCGTTGTTCTCCGTTTCGCAGATACAAATTTTCTTTGGATTTGCTGAAATGGTTAAATGATCATGCCAAAAATTATGATTTGGCGCATATTCATGCTTTATTTTCGCCTGTGTCTTCAGTAGCAGCAACCGTTGCCAGATACCAAAAGTTACCTTACATTTTGCGTCCTCTAGGAACTCTCGATCCTGCTGATTTACAAAAGAAAAAGTTACTCAAAAAAGTTTATGCAGCTTTGTTAGAAAAACCTAATATAGCTGGCGCATCTGCGATTCATTTTACTAGTTTGGAAGAAGCGAAAGTTTCGGAAAGATTTGGGGTAAAAACTAAAGATTTAGTGATTCCTTTGGGTGTGAGTTTGCCAAGGCAGGAGAAGGAAGAAACCGAATTTGCTAATCTGCCATCTCCGGTAATTTTATTTATGTCGAGAGTCGCTCCGAAAAAAGGGTTAGATTTACTAATTCCGGCTTTGCAAAATTTGGCAAACTCAGGGATAGATTTTCATTTTGTGTTAGCGGGATCGAATCCGCAAGATCCAGAATATGAGGAGAAAATTCGATCGCAAATCTCCATCACACTACCAGGCAAAGTAACGATAACAGGTTTTGTGAGAGGCGATCGCAAACTTTCCCTCTTACAAAAAGCCGACTTATTCCTATTGCCATCTTATTATGAAAACTTCGGTATAGCTGTAGCCGAAGCAATGGCAGCGGGAACACCAGTTTGTATTACTCGCGGAGTTTATATTTGGGAAGATATTCTGAATGCAGAAGCTGGCTGGGTATGCGATCGAACTGTAGAATCTCTGACAGCAACATTGCGATTAGCACTTCAAAATCCAGCAGAAATTAAACGCAGAGGATTAAACGCAAAAGAATTAACAATCAAAAATTATAGTTGGCAAGCAATAGCCGAACAAACAATCCAAGCTTATCAACAAATAATCTCTGACTCACCCAATTAAATCCTTTATTTCATCTGTGTTTATCTGTGTTTATCTGTGGATATCTGTGGTGAAAAAATCCCTGACTTTAACTAAGATCTTACACCAAGAGGCTCCAGCCTCTATTTTCGTTCCCTGGTTCAACCAGGGAACGAGATTTGGGAGGTTCTACCTCCTTCCTTGGGTCTGATTGTAACGCCTGAATATGTGATTTAAATACTGCAAAATCGCAATTAAACCACTAACACTAAAAGCAAAAACCAACCAAAAATTATTAGCTAATATGGGGTTTTGATCCATTACCCAACCACCTAAAGGAGGGCCGATCGCATACCCGATCGCCCAACAAAGGGAATTAATTGAAAGGTAAACTCCGCGTAAAGAAACAGGGGCAATATCTGCCACAAAAGCGGCTGCCGAGGGAGTATAAGAAACCGTAGCGATCGCCAAAATTCCCATCCCCAATATTGCCCAAATTAATTGTAATTCTGGTACGCCACCAATCAACCAAATTAAACAAAAACCAATCCCCCAAAATAAAGCCGAGATCGTTAAAGCTTGGGGATGATTAAAGCGTTTGAGAAAGCGAGATACGGGAATCATGGTTAAAATCGCTAAAACCATGTGCCAACTGAAAAGTAAACTAATTAATTGCGAAGAAAACCTACTACTAAAGTACAAACCAAGGGTACTGTGTAGCTGAGAAATGTAAGTAGTAAAAATGATATTGACTACAACAAAAACTAACAGTAAGCGATCGCTTAAAGCCGTTTTCCAGGAATTAGGCAAAAACCCCCAATTTTTGCTGGTGGTAGAGGGAGTTTCCCCATTCCCTTTGTAAGTTTCGGCTATAGCTAAATAAACTACTGCAAAAAAGACTATAAAAGAAATCCCATCAATAATAAACAAAGTTCGATAATTACCAGTACTGCTAATTAAAATACCCCCGAAAATAATTCCCAAACCTAAGCCAAGGTTATCAGCTAATCTCACTACAGCATAAGCTTCTTGTCTTACTTGACCTTCAGTTAAATCGGCTACAGCTGCTTCTGTAGCAGGCCAATATAAACCAATACCAAATCCCGCCAATAAATTAGCTAAAACAAAGGTAAAAAAGCTGTTTGTTGCCGCTAATGCAAAAGAAGCTATTGCCGAAATTCCTGCCGAAAGTAACAAAGTACGACGACGACCCCAAAATTGAGAATCACTAAATGAACCACCAATAATTCTTCCGAAAACGCCAGAAATAGAAGCACTACCTAAACCTAAACCTACCTGGGTAGCAGTTAGACCAACACCTTTAGCAAAAAAAATCGGCGCATAAAAAAGTGTGAAACCAGTGCCAACTTCAGATAAAAATCTACCAATAGCTAGAATCCAAACTTGTGAATTTAGCTGGGGCAACCAAGCACGTAATTTAGACGGTAAAAAAGATTTCATTGGGAAAATTGCAGAAAATATAAAAACTTTTTGGGAAACATTTCTAAAATAAAGTGCTAAACCCTGATATCCTATTTGGCAACAATGTTAATTTCTTTGAAGTCTAAGCTTATACTGACTACCAAGCCGATTGGTTACACACATGAAAATCATTCACCAATCAATCACAATTTTAAGTATTGTCACTCTACTGGGTAGCGTCTCTGTTTTAGATGTTAATGCACAGTCAAAACCTGGACAGAGGGAATCTAAGCCAACCCCGGAAGAGTCGGTAAAGCCTTCTCCTAGTGATAAACCTGGGGAAACTCAAGTAGTTCCGGCAACACCAGAAGTTCCGGCAAATTCCACTCCCAGCGATCCCACTCCGGGGGAAACTCCATCAGCAAGTCCCCCTGCCTCAACTCCGGGGGGTACTACTCAGACAACGCCCAATCCGGGGGAAACGCAGTTAACTGCGGAGGAATACTACCGTCAAGGTGCAATTAAGGCGGAACAACGTAATTATAAAGGAGCGATCGAAGATTATACTCAGGCAATTAAGTTAAAGCCTGATTATGCCGAAGCTTATCTGAGGCGAGGAATTGCCCGTTACTTTTTAAAAGATTACCAAGGGGCGATCGAAGATAGTACCGCAGCATTGAAGATAGAACCCAATAATGCTAGGGCTTTGACTAATCGTGGCAATGCTTATGATGATTTAGGTCAACATGACCAAGCCCTTGCTGATTACAATGAAGCGGCACGCATTGACCCTAAAGATCCTAAAGTCTTTTACAATCGAGGCATTGCTCATAATAGAATGAAAAATGATCAAGCTGCGATTCAAGATTATACTCAGGCAATCCAACTGAGAGCAGATTTTGCAGAAGCATTCTTTAATCGCGGTGTGAGTTATTACAATCTGAAAAATAATCAAGCCGCCATTAAGGATTTTCAACAGGCAGCAGAACTGTTTAAACAACAGGGAAATACTAAGTCTGCTAATCAAGCACTAGAGGCAGTGCGATCGCTTCAACAACTGCGTCCGCAAACCCGTAGCTAAAGAAACATGAAAAATCAAAATGAAAAATTAAAAATTGCGGCGAAAAACTCTTTTTTAATTTTTCATTTTGTATGTTTGATTTAGGTAATATTTCCCCAGAGGTCTTTATGACTAAATTTTTATTTGTTAGCGATTTGGATAATACTCTAGTCGGTGATGACCAAGCCTTAGAAGAACTTAACCAAAAGTTAAAGCAACATCGTCAAGAATATGATACCAAGATTGTTTACACCACAGGGCGATCGCTTACCCTATATCAACAACTAAGAGACGAAAAGCATTTGTTGACACCAGATGCTTTGGTCACTGCTGTAGGTACAGAAATTTATTACCATGTCGGCGATCACCCAGACCCCACTTGGTCAGAACAAATGGCGAGCGGTTGGGATCGGGAAACAGTAATTAACACTGCTTCTCATTTTGCTGATTTAACTCCTCAACCAGAAACCGAACAACGCCCTTTTAAAGTTAGTTATTTTCTCTCAGAAGTTGTAGCAGCAGATGTGCTTTTTGAGCTAGAAGATTTATTACAAAAACGGGGCTTAAGTGTAAGATTAATTTACAGTGGCAGCAAAGATTTGGACATTATCCCCCGACGTGGTAATAAAGGTGCAGCAATGCAATTTCTCCGGCAAAATTGGGGAATTGAAGCTACCCAAACCGTAGTTTGTGGTGATTCAGGTAATGATATTGCTTTGTTTAGTGTTGATAAAGAAAGGGGTATAATTGTTGGGAATGCCCTCCCAGAATTGTTGCGCTGGTGTGAAATTAATCCGGCAGATTATCGTTACTTAGCAAAATCACATTACGCCGCTGGAATTTTGGAAGGTTTGTATTATTTTGGTTTCTTTAAATGATTGCCTATCTTAAAGGCACGATCGCAGGCATCTACAAAACTAGTGGCAATCGCTGGACGCTAATTCTAGAGGTAAATCAAATCGGTTACGAGTTACAAATTCCGCCTCTATTAGCCCAGCAATTGCCAGAAATTGGCGCGACAACTCAAGTTTTTACTCATTACCAAGTCAAAGAAGACCAAACTGTTTTATATGGTTTTGGTTCAACTGCGGAAAGAGATTTGTTTCGTCAGTTAATTAGTGTTAGTGGGATTGGTGCAGCATTAGCGATCGCACTTTTAGATACACTAGGATTACCAGATTTAGTCCAAGCAATTGTTACAGGTAATATTCGCGCCTTAACTAAAACTCCCGGAGTCGGTAACAAAACCGCTGAACGTATCGCCTTAGAATTGAAAACCAAACTATCTCAATGGCGTACAGAAACCGGACTTTCCAAAGCTATCCCATCTAGCCCTGACGCAGCAATCATCGAAGATGTAGAAATGACTTTGTTAGCTTTAGGATACACTAACAACGAAGTAGCAAAAGCAATCAAAGCTGTCAGTGAAGATGGGTTAATAGCTAAAAGTAAAAATGCCGAAGATTGGATTAGAGGTGCTATTTCTTGGTTAAGTCAAGCAATTGAATAAGCAATTAATTCTCTCTTTAGAAGGATATGCAACAAGCAAACTTATCTCTTGCGACTGATCCTAAAAATGAGATGGTAATTAGACAATAACCTTGTAAGCATTCTCTAACCAAATAATTACTATGACCAGTTTAATTGAATTTAAATTATTTGCCCCTTATAACAAAGGTGCAGCTTTAATCGGTTCTTTTTCCAACTGGAAAGAAATCAAGATGGAAAAAGGCAAAGATGGATTCTTTCGCACCAAAGTAGAACTTAAAGACGGGACTTATCAGTATAAATTCCGCGTCCAATCTAAATCATGGTTTTTAGAAGAAGACCAATGGGTAGATATCGTCGATCCTTACGCCACAGACATTGACGACCCTACCCAAAACGGCATAATTCGGATTAAAGACGGGGAAAAAATTGTTGATACTTACGTTTGGCAACATGATGACAAACCTTTACCCCCAGACCATGCTTTAGTAATTTATGAAATGCACATTGCAGACTTTTCTGGTGGAGAACCCGATCGTTATGTAAGGGGTAAATATAAGCACGTAATTGAAAAATTAGATTACCTTTGTGATTTGGGGATAAATGCGATCGAACTAATGCCAGTTAAAGAATATCCAGGTGATTATAGCTGGGGATATAACCCCCGTTACTTCTTCGCCACCGAATCTAGCTATGGCACAACCGCAGAACTAAAAGAATTAATTGATGAATGCCATGCTAGGGGAATTCGAGTATTTATGGACGGGATTTATAACCACTCCGAAGCATCAAGTCCTCTAACACAAATTGACCACGACTATTGGTATCATCATTCACCCCGCGACCCAGGAAATAACTGGGGCCCAGAATTTAATTACGAACATTACGACGAAAATTACCAATGCTATCCTGCCCGTTGGTTTATGGGTGATGTTGTGCGATATTGGGTAAGAGAATATCATATTGACGGCATTCGTTACGACGCAGCAAGACAAATTGCCAACTACGATTTTATGCACTGGATTACCCAAGAAGCCAAAAAAACAGCTGGTGCAAAACCATTTATTAACATTGCCGAACACATCCCCGAAACTACCAGCATTACCAACATAGATGGCCCAATGGATTCTTGTTGGCATGACAGTTTTCGCGCTTGCATTGTCGAACATATTTGCGGCGATACTTTCGATTTAGAACGTCTTAAAGATGCCTTAGATGGCAAACGCCAAGGTTTCATGGGTGCCACAAATGTTGTTAATTACCTAACCAATCATGACCACAATCATGTAATGGCAGAATTAGCCGATCGCGAAATATTTGATCAAGCAGCTTTTCAACGCAGAAAGTTAGGCGCAGTTTTAGTAATGACTGCTGTTGGTATTCCTCTATTATGGATGGGAGAAGAATTTGGCGAATACAAATACAAAACTATTGAAACCGCCAAAATTGAGTGGAGTTTATTGGGGAACGAGTTAAACCAAAACTTATTTCACTACATCAAAGGTTTGATTCATTTACGCAAAAATAATCATGCCCTTTATACAGAAAACATCGACTTTTTCTATGAAAACGACGAAGACAAAGTATTAGCTTACTGTCGTTGGAATGACGAAGGTTCTCGCGTAGTTGTAGTTGCCAATTTTTCTGACAATTTCCTTGGTGGATATCAAATTCCTAACTTCCCAGCAACCGGAAATTGGCACGAATGGACTTACGACTACGATGTAGAAGTTGGCGAAGAAGGTTTAATTACCGACTTAGGCGAATACGAAGCAAAAGTCTTCGTTTGGCATTAACCGCATCCGGGTTCGTTGTAAGCACTGAGCTTGCTGTAACGAAGACAGCGTTTACAACGAACTGACTACATCATGAGTTAACTGTGATAATATAGTAGACTGCTGAATTAATAAAAATAGATTTCATTCATGGCCCTGACTCAAGAACGTAAGCACCAACTAATTACTGATTACCAAGTCCACGAAACTGATACAGGTTCCGCAGAAGTGCAAATTGCTATCCTGACGGAACGAATCAACCGCCTTAGCGAACACCTGAAAAGTAATCAGAAAGACCATTCCTCCAGAAGAGGATTGTTAAAACTGATCGGTCAACGCAAACGCCTCCTGTCATACATTTCTGACCAGGATCAACAACGCTATCAAGCTTTAATCGGTCGCTTGGGCATTCGTGGTTAAAAAATATGTCCGGGGAATTTAAATCCAATCAAGAATCTGGTCAGAATCCGCAGAATGCTTCGTCGGGTAAGGAACGCTTACCTTTTGAACCGAAAAAGAATCGTAAGAAAACGCCAAAAAAACCACCTGTAAATGCGGTGGAAGCGAAAAGCCAAGCTCCGACAAAAACCCTTTCTAAAGAGCAAACGGCAATCCCAGCTGCGGTTAGCGAAAGAATGCTGCGGCGGATGGGATTATTTTCTGGTATTCCCGCAGTTTTTGGCATTTCTACATTCATTATTAGTTATTTTGTAATTACTCATGCCTGGTTCCAACTGCCAAATAGCGCAGTGGTACTGGTCAGCATGGGCTTTTTCGGTTTGAGCGTTTTGGGGTTAAGCTATGGGGCAATTTCGGCATCTTGGGATGAAGAAAGACCAGGAAGCATTTTCGGTTGGCAAGAGTTTACCACTAATTTTGGACGTTTGACGGAAGCATGGCGATCGGCAAAACAGAAAAACCAATCTGAAAATTAGCCCAGCCAAACGGAAATTTTCCTTAAAATCGAGTAATTTGCAGGATTATAAATGATAAGCCGTACAGTAAGGATGAATTGTGCTCGTACAGCTTAGGAAGTAAAAACTCGATTTTTCTCTTAAGAAGTTTAGCCTCTTCATCCTAAGTAGCGGCTACATAAGCTTAATTAAAACCCAAGTGAGTTAACAGGGAATTTTCAAATGATCGTAGTAATGAAAGTCGGCTCACCAGAAGGTGAAATTGCCCGCATTAGTGAAGAATTACGCAAATCGGGACTGACACCAGAACCAATTTTTGGTAAGCACAAGGTAGTAATTGGTTTAGTTGGTGATACAGCTGACCTAGACCCTTTACAAATGCAGGAACTCAGCCCTTGGATTGAACAAGTTCTGCGTGTAGAACAACCATTCAAACGGGCAAGTATCGAGTACCGTCACGGAGAAGCTAGTGAAGTTTCAGTATCAACTCCCAACGGTGTGGTTCACTTTGGGTTGCAGCATCCTTTGGTAGTGGTTGCTGGGCCATGCTCGGTAGAAAATGAAGAAATGATTATTGAAACTGCACGGCGAGTTAAAGCTGCTGGGGCGCGGTTTCTCCGGGGTGGCGCTTACAAACCTCGAACTTCTCCTTATGCTTTCCAAGGTCACGGGGAAAGTGCTTTAGAATTATTGGCAGCTGCTAGACAAGAAACTGGTTTAGGGATCATTACTGAAGTCATGGATGCTGCTGAACTAGATATCATCGCAGAAGTGGCTGATGTGATCCAAATTGGTGCCCGCAATATGCAAAACTTCTCTTTACTGAAGAAAGTGGGCGCTCAAGAAAAACCTGTATTGTTGAAGCGGGGAATGTCAGCTACCGTTGAAGATTGGTTGATGGCAGCTGAATATGTGTTAGCCGCTGGTAATCCAAATGTGATTCTTTGCGAAAGAGGTATTCGGACTTTTGACCGTCAATACACCAGAAATACTTTAGATTTGGCTGTTGTACCTGTGTTGCGGCGGTTAACTCACTTACCGATTATGATTGACCCCAGTCACGGTACTGGTTGGGCGGCTTATGTCCCGGATACGGCGAAAGCTGCGATCGCGATCGGTGCTGACTCCTTAATGATTGAAGTTCACCCCAACCCCGCCAAAGCTTTATCCGATGGGCCACAATCTCTCACGCCCGATCGTTTTGACTCTCTGATGCAAGAACTCTCAGTTGTTGGCAAAGCAATGGGTCGTTGGCCCCAAGCTGTTGCCGCTGTAGTTTGAGGCACGTTGTTGCGCTTTAGCGCTCGCTTTAGCGCTAAAGCGCAACAACGTACATTAACGAGAAAGGCCAGCGGAAAGCTGGCCTTTTTAATCCACAATATAATTCCATCTATCCGATAGGCTGTTGAGTAGAGAAACGGGCTAACAGCAGTTAACCCGTGAGCTTGGGAACGCGCAGAGCAATTATTTTTGCACTACTAGTTTGACGTTGGCGTTTTGCAAACCACGTTGCTTAACTTCAGCCAAAGTCTTGTTCACAGCATATTTTTGGTTGATAGAATTGATCAATTCGGTTTGGTTGTGCTTCTTAGCAACGCCCCACAGGTCAGCGATCAGGTCAAATGTGCCATCGCTGTTGCGAGACCAACCCAGGTCATATTCGCCTTCGAGAACTGCAACCAAGTCAGCACGAACACGCTGTCCATTGTAACCACGAACATCTGCATTGCTCTTAACAGAGATGCCCAGGTCGCGCAAAGAAGTTTTCAGGATTTCAGCGTCGGTGATTTTGGTACGCAGTGTGCTAAAGTGAGACATTGGGATTCCTCCTAGAGAAACTAGAAACAAACAACAACATTTTGTTTTTGGTCAGAAACTGCTAGCTATTAGCTAGCCTTTCCTCCTGTTGGGAGCAGGAGAAAGCTTTTAAAACTCCATTCGCTGATATTCAGCAACGGAGGAGGCAGCTGGTCTGGCACGCTGTCTCGCCCAATCTCTCAAAGCTGTGACTTGTTCAGTCATAGTCCGAGATAAGGGTTGCGTAGCCTTAATTGCGGCGATAATGTCCAACTGCGTGAATTCTCTATCTTGGGCAAACGCTTCATACATTGCAGCGACCAGCGCTTGCTCAATCTCTGCACCAGAAAAGCCATCGGAAACTTTGGCTAATTGATCCAGGTCGAAGCGTGCGACTTCTCGACGGCGTTTGCTGAGGTGAATTTTGAAAATTTCTTGACGTTCCTCTGCATTTGGCAGATCTACAAAGAAGATCTCGTCAAAACGTCCTTTTCTTAAAAACTCTCCGGGTAACCGTTCTACTCGGTTTGCTGTTGCCATCACAAAGACTGGAGAACTTTTCTCTTGCATCCAAGTGAGGAACGAACCAAAAATGCGACTAGAAGTACCACCATCTGAATCAGCAGAACCCGCACTTCCGGCGAAAGCTTTGTCTAATTCATCAATAAATAGAATAGCTGGAGAAACCGATTCTGCGGTCTTTAAAGCATTTCTGAGATTGGCTTCCGATCGCCCTACCATTGAACCGTCGTAGACTCTACCCATGTCTAGGCGCAATAGTGGCAAACCCCAAAGACGAGAGGTAGTCTTAGCAATTAGGGACTTTCCACAACCAGGCACACCCAGAATTAACATCCCTTTTGGTTGGGGTAAACCATACTCTCTCGCTCTTTCGGTGAAAGCATTAGAGCGCTGCATCAGCCATTTTTTCAGTTCTTCTAAGCCACCTACCGCATCGATCGTTTCATCTTCTTCGATATACTCCAGAATCCCGTTGCGGCGGATAATTTGCTTTTTCTCAGAGAGTACGATGTCAACTTCGGCTTCGGTCAGGCGACCTGCTGTGACTTGAGCTTTGCGGTAAACTTTTTCGGCTTCGTCTTTAGTCAGACCCAAGGCTGCACGTAATAGCTTTTCTCTGGCTTCCGTACTTACCTTTCTTCCCCGTCCACCTTGCTCTAGCTGCTGGGTTAATACCTGATTCAGTTCTGCCATGTCCGGTAGCGGGAAGTCTAGAACTACAACTTCCTTTTCCAGCTCAATCGGAATCGTCTGCACCGGGGACATCAGGATAATTGATTTCTGAGTGCCCTTGAAGCTGGCGATCGCATCCCGCAGCCATCGTGTAGTCTGTGGATCGGTAAAAAACGGATGCAGATCTTTGAAGATGAAAATACTAGAATCTCGCTGGGGGTCTCGCTGCTGCCGATTCATTGCCCACTCAATCGCTGCTTGCGGAGAGACTGTGTTGTGCTGCACGCTGCGTGGTTGTCCATATTCCACCATGCCCTGCGTTACTGTCCACACAAACACCCTTCTTTGGGGTTTCATCTGCGCGATTGTCGCGATTGCCTGCTCTGCCCGCTCTTCCTCGGAGGTTACGAGGTAGATCAGAGGATATTGAGCTTGTACTAGAATGCTGAGCTCTTCTTTCATTTCGCCACGACCTACTTACCTACAACCGATTTAAAGAGACGATACAGACAGTACCAGAGAAATCATTTCCTGCTATATCAGTTGCTTACTTATTTAGCTACTTTAGCAGGGAACTAATTCTTCGGCCTCTCCCTGTTGAGTAGATTCCGTTACCGTTACCTTCTCAACCGATGAAAGCTGCTCTTCTGGCAATATACCTGGCTGCTTTTTCAGGGAAGCTAACTCCCCTTGTTTCATAACTAGCGAACCCGTACACTCCGGACAACTGTAAACCCGATGCGTTTGCCCGTAAGCTGCTTCTATTTCTCCCACAATCTCTGGATTGTCTAGGTAGAAGATTATCGCTCGTTCAGCAATCGCTGACATCGGTTCTGAGTCAATAGCGGCTTTTATTTTGAGTTGACGGTGCAGCTCTGGTGAAAGATACAACGTAACCTTTTGTTTGTCTTGCATAATTGACTCATTTCAGTTGTTCTACCCGGGTATGTGTATCAGACTATCGCTTGATTTTCGGGATGTCAAGACATCAAGCTGCTATGACAGCAATATTGTTACATTTGTTCACAATCATTTGATTAGCTGGTATGGTTACGAGGTAGTTCAACAGCCAGAAGATATATTCCATATAGTCCTTAAGTGTGATTGAGAGAAAGTTTTGAGTTTTGAGTTTTGAGTTTTGAGTTAGGGAAAGAGTTTTAAGTTCAAATTTCACCTTGTCTCCCCATCCAATTCTCAAAGATGAAACTCAGTTTTTAGAGCAGTTGCTAAAGAAATAGTAGTTTGATAAGATAGTAATTCTGAAAGATGGCGGCATAGCCAAGTGGTAAGGCAGAGGTCTGCAAAACCTTCATCCCCAGTTCGAATCTGGGTGCCGCCTTTTAAAAGTAACTTACCAATTACTTAACTTTGTTGCGGTACATTGGGATTGTTATACAACAACACTTCCCAGTACCTTGCGGAAAATAATTTTGTCCTCTCCCGCTTTGTAAAATTCTCGAATCCTCGCTTCCTCTTCATAACCGTTCTTTCGGTAAAATGCACGAACGTATTCAAACTCCTCCAGCCCAGAGGTTTCCACTAGTAGAATACGCTCACCATTTTCAGCCAGCATTTGCTCGACGTGACCTAACAAAACGGCTCCGCGTCCCTGCCTTTGCCAGTTAGGGTGAATAGCGATTAGATAGAGATTCCATGTCCCCTTGGTCATTCGTTCCGGTGCAACGTAAGCAACACCCACTGGCTCACGATCGTAGTCTGTAAACCATACACCTTCGCTGTCTGCTTTGTCACCCAAATGCTGATTGAGCATTTGAGCGAGTTCTTCAATTTGGTTTGACTCGAAAAGTCCTGTCGCTTCTGCCAAAGCAAGTAGTGCGTTCGTGTCATCGGGTGTGGTCAATCGAATCATCGCGAGTTCCAGTTAAGGCTTGTACGTTTGCTTCCATTATTCAAGCACCAACATTAGAATTTCCCATCGCCTGGAATAATAAATTCCTGAGATACTTGTAACTAGTGCGATCGCACCAGCTTGAGGAAAACAATTCTCAGTTTTTAGGTATGCTCAAATAGCGATCGCATAGAAGAGAATTACACAAAATTTTGATGTCTTCCTTTCCTCAAATCAAAAGCATATACACTGATGGAGCCTGTAGCGGAAATCCTGGCCCTGGCGGTTGGGGTGTGGTAGTTTATTTTGCAGATGACTCCGTTTACGAAATGGGGGGCGCAGAAGCTCTCACTACTAATAATAGGATGGAATTACAAGCTGCGATCGCAGCCTTAGAATTCCTCAGCAAAACCGGACAAAAAGAACCCGTCACTCTCTACACTGATAGTGAATACGTGAAAAAAGGAATTACCATCTGGGTCAAAGGTTGGAAAAACAAAGGCTGGAAAACCTCCCAAGGTAAAGCAGTACTCAATCAAGACCTTTGGGAAACACTCGATCGACTCAACTCGACAAAAATTAACTGGCAGTATGTTCCAGGTCATGCTGGTAACGTGGGAAATGAACGCTGCGACGAAATAGCCCGGAACTTTTCCCTGAGTCGCCCGCAAACACTCAAACAACTGCCAATATTAAAGACATTTAGTTCGGAAACAACAGTCCAATCTGGTTACACAACGTTACAATCCAGTGATGTACCCTCTGACCTTTCTACATTCAAAATAACTATGACCGATGCGACTATTTCTTCTTCTGCTGAGACACTGGAAAGTTTGTCTAGTGAAGCTAGGGTGACGCAACTACGTAATTTAGTAGAAGTTCTGCATATTGCTGATGATATTGCCGCCAAAGGCTATCTAATCACCAGTTCTGAATTAGCAGACTTAATGGATATTCATACCAGCGCCGTTACTAGTCGCGGAGACAACTGGGTGTGGCGTAACTGGGTAGTGTCGCGAGTCCGGCGAGAGGGTAATCAAATTCTCTGGCAATTGGAACGGGTAGACTAGTGCAAGAAGGCAGAGGGCAGAAGGCTTTTATATTTAGCTTTTTACCTGTTTCAACTGCTCGATCGTTTCTGCTTTGCTGCACTAGAAAAGGTGTGAAATTGCGGATTTTTTCTGCAATTTCACAATTTCATATCTACTAAAGATTGTGCTTTTATCGAAATAAAAAACAAATTTGGTTATTTTTATGGCGGATTCTTCATGGATTGTTAGAGGTGCTTTGAAAGTACGAAATCATTCTGCTTCTGACAAAATGTTACCAATTTTAACAGATAGTCTGATTCGTCTGGGCTATCAGCATCCTCTTCTTTTAGAATCTTCAGAACCGATGGAGTCTCGAAATAAGTGGTATAAAAAAATTCAAGCTGAAACAATAGATTATGAAACCTATTCTCGTTTTATATCAGATGATGAATTTGAGTCTAAAGCATCTACATCTCGACAAGCAGATTCAATAAATATGCGTCTAGTAGAAGGAATTTGGGAATATCAAAAAGACTGGGCTAAAAAGTTCTTTAAAAAAATCAATTAAAGAAGTATGTAAAATTTCGGTAAAAAAAAGAAAGGATATGTGTTTATCCAATGCTTGGGGGGTATTCAGTTGTAACGAAAAAGATTGTGAAATCGAAATAGCTGAGGAATGTGTTTATAATACTAATGCTTTACTTTTGGTTCTTGCACATGAATATATTCATTACATACACTATAAGCTGGTAGATTACAAAGATTACTGTAATTGTCCTAGTATTTTTTCTGAAGGTTTAGCTGAAGTTGGTGCTAGAATGTTTTATGAAGTATCAAATTATCAGATTCATAAAGACCTGAAAAAATCATGGGATGAATCATACGAAATAGCCAGATGTGTCGTTGCTCAAATTATTTCAGAAGGTTTTAATTTAGAGAGCTTTAAGTATTCATTTTTAATGAATATTTCACATAAAACCCCTTGGCATGACTTAGATAAGCTGTTCTAGATCTAAAATGTGTTCAAATTAATAATTAGTCTAGATCCCCGACTTCTTCAAGAAGTCGGGGATCTGGGCTAAGATTCTCTTCCACTCGCCCACATATCACGCCATTTCACAGTTCCTTCACTGGCGACTACCCAACGCCGACAAACCAAATTTTCCCGCAAAGGAGATTGACCTTCTCGTAACAACGCATACTTGTAACTAATCAATTTACCAGCGCTTTCATTGAAAGGAATTTCGCCAAACCAAGTGTTAGTATTGATGTATTCCAAGGGAAAACCTTTAGCAATATCCCAATTACCTAATTCTGGACAATCTCCTATTACCACAATTCTTTCACCTGGTTGAGTATTTACACCGTTAAGTTGGGCGCGAATAATTGTTTGGGCTTTGACTCTTTCGCCAACGTGACTAATCACAATTACATCTCGCGTTTCTAAGGGTAAATCAATTAATTTACCTTCTACAACTTGGAATTTCCGGCGAGTGACAACGCAAGTATGTTCGCCATCAGGTAAATCTGTTAGCACTTCGGGAACTGTGGTTGCTGCGCCACGATTTAAGGCAACAAAACAAATTGAATCACGATATTTTCGCACATAACAATATACATCTGGGGTGATAAATCGCTGCCATTGTCCACCCATTGAAACAGCAGGATTTAACCTTCGCAATCCAGAAAGTAAGCGCATATAGCGATAAATTTCTGTGTCTGTATCCCAGCTACTCATCATGGGGCGATTATAAGGATCGTTACCGCCATTAGTATCATCATGCAAGTATTGTTCTGTGCCGTAATAAATGCAGGGAATACCGCGACAAGTCATAATCAAAGAAATTGCCACTTTTAACATCTCAGGATCGGGATTGAAACTTTGAAAACGTGGCATATCGTGATTATCAATAAATGTCACCAATTCATTGGAACTTTTGTATCGATAATCTAGGTCAAAGATATTCTGAATTTCATGAAATCCTCCCTCTGCACCTTTTCCTAATGCTTGGCGAATCGCGACACAAAGTCCAAAGTCAAGAATTGACATTCCCGACTCGTTGGCAAATTCTACCGATCGCTCATCAAACGGACTACTATAAATCCATTCTCCGAAAATGAAAACATCTGGTCTATGTCTTTGAATATCGGCATTAAATTCTTGCCAAAACCAGATCGGCATGTGTTTAACAGTGTCAACCCGCAAGGCATCTACACCTCGGTCTAACCACTGTTCGATCGCAGATTTAATGTAATTGCGATACTCAATATTGTTCTCGTTGAAAGTAGCTAAACCGGAAAGTTCGCAGTTCTGTACTTGCCATTCATCTTCCCAATTAGTAACAGGGCCATAATGGTGATACCAGTTATTTTTATCATCATTAAAGTCGGCAATTTTAACTCCGTCGTCGTAGAGTTCGCCTTTTTTACCGCTAAAGTCGGGGTTACTATGATTGCAAACAATGTCGAGAATTAACTTCATGTTTCGCTTGTGCATTTCGGCAATTAAGCGATCGAAAGTTGTATTTCTAGTTTCTTGGGTTTGGTTAAGTGATGGGTTTTCTCCAGGGCCGATAAAACGAGGATTCAACCGTTTAAAATCCTTAATCCAATAACCGTGAATTGCTGCTTGTTCAATAAACAAAGCTTCAACTTGTTCAAACAAAGGAGTTAACCAAATTGCTGTGACTCCCAAGTTTTTTAAATAATCGAGTTTGTCAATTATTCCTTGTAAATCTCCACCCCAATATTTACCCCAATCTTTTCCTTCGGGGTCATAAAGTTCGGGATTTGGCCCTTCGCTATTTTCAGGGTCGCCATCAAAGAAACGGTCTACAACAATGAAATAAATTGTTTCTTGGCGAAACTCAATATCTCGCGTATAAAGGAACTCTAAATCAATTTCTGTATCCGGTTTTTGTTCGGATACTAATTCAGCAAATTTTGCAGGTGCATCTGTTACTTCGTACTGTTGCGAAGTAGATTTGGGAGGCGGAGTGGCGACCATATTAGTATTTTTCGTGAGTATAGGTTAGTGACCAAAGAAGGTCTGATATCTACTAACTTTAGTCAGTAGAGCCTGCTTTTGTATATCTATCGATGGGTAGAAGCTAGTAGAAGAAGGCAGTTGGCGTAGCCTGCGACTTTAGCCGCATAGGTAGAAGGAAAGGAAGCGTGTGCAAGTGATTTTTTAGTTAATTAACTACTGAAATTGTTGGGCATAAAAGCCTGCATAACGTCCACCTTTTTTGAGTAATTCTTCGTGAGTTCCTGATTCGACTATTTCCCCATTTTCTAATACTAAAATTCTGGTTGCACGGCGCACAGTTGCTAATCTATGAGCAATTACAAACACAGTTCGATCGCGCATTACCCTTTCCAAAGCTTCCTGTACCAAAGCTTCTGACTCCGAATCTAACGCCGAGGTTGCTTCATCTAAAATCAGAATTGTGGGATTATTAAATACGGCGCGTGCGATCGCAATTCTTTGTCTTTGTCCTCCAGATAAATTAACACCTCTTTCTCCCACCCAAGTTTGATAACCTTGTGGTAACTTAACAATAAACTCATGAGCATTGGCAATTTCTGCGGCTTTTCTTAGCGC
Organism: Floridaenema aerugineum BLCC-F46; assembly: GCF_041929345.1. Classification (NCBI taxonomy): domain Bacteria; kingdom Bacillati; phylum Cyanobacteriota; class Cyanophyceae; order Aerosakkonematales; family Aerosakkonemataceae; genus Floridanema; species Floridanema aerugineum. The sequence goes on along the minus strand of NZ_JBHFNQ010000084.1, from coordinate 31,450 downwards.
ATTCATATCAAACTCATTATGCCCATAAGCAATGTTTTCCGCAATAGTTCCCGAAAATAAAACAATATCTTGCGGAACAAGTCCGATTTGCCGACGCAAACTTTTTAATGTTACCTTTTGGATATCAATGGTATCAATAGAAATCTGTCCCCCTTGGGGATCGTAAAACCGCAACAGCAAATTTATTAACGTAGTTTTTCCTGCACCGGAAGTACCAACTAAAGCAATCATTTCTCCCGGTTTAGCAGTTAAACTAAGCTTTTGTAAAACTGGTTTATCGGCTAAATATGCAAAATAAACATCCCGATATTCCACCTTACCACGAGTTGAAAATAACTTAATAGCCTCTTGGTTTTCTACAATTGATGGTTGAATTGCCATCAGTTCAAAAATCCGCTCTACAGATGCTTCCGTTTGTTTAAATTGGTTGTAATTAGTAGTGCTAAAAGATATCGGATCGATTAGCATTGCTACCGCAGTTACATAACTCACAAAACCCGGGCCTGTTAAGTTATTTTGAGCAATTTGCCAACCACCTAACAAAAATAGAATTAATACACTAATTCCCTGTAAAACTCCGACAATAAAAAACTGTAACGCTCTAATTTGTTCCGATCGATATCGAGCAATTCTATGCTGTTCTGCTTCTCCAGAAAACCTCTTGATTTCATAATCTTGAGCCGAAAAAGCTTGTACCAAACGAATCCCGCTAAAAACTTCCGTCAACAAAGCGGATAAATTAGAAATTCTGGTTTGACTGCGCCGGGAAAAATAGAGCATTTTTTCGCCAAACCAACTAATTAATATTGCCATTAAAGGAGCTACAATCAAAGCTGCTAAAGTTAATTGCCAATTCAACCAAATCATGTAGCCTAAAACGACAATTAACTGCAAAATACAGGGAACAAATTCATTAAAGAATTTATTTATTACTTCGCCAATTCGGTCAATATCTTCTGTTAACCGATAGGACAAGTCTCCGGTTTTCGCCGTTTCAAAAAAATCGAGATTCAAATGTTGTAAATGAGCGTAAACTTGTCTGCGTAATTTCAGAGAAATTTTTAATGCAGCTTTTGCCATCAAAGCATTTTGACCATACTGCACTATTCCCCGAATTAGGAAAATTATTGCACCAAAACCCGCAAGTTGGGCGATCGCTCCCAAATTACCTTCACCAATGTATCGCGCAAACTGACCAGCCAAACTCGCCAAAATCGGCCAAAATATGGTAAACGCGAGAGTGCAAACTAACGCTAGAGCGATCGTTTTCCACTCAGGAACAATATAAGGAATCAGTAACTCGTAATTAGAACGCTTTTTCAATCTCGAACTTCCACAAAACATCATGCTGAAATTTAGGTTATCAGCTTTCTGGGTACTCGCTGTCACTATTGGACAAATTGTGATTTTCTTTCGGCTCTATAGTTAGATCGGGTAATCCATCTAACTTCTCAACGGGTGCAGCGGCTTGACTCTGCGGTATCATCACAATTAAACTTTTAGGGATAGTTTCCACAAACACAGGTGTAGTTCCAATCACCTCCCCATCTACAACGACTTTTTGTGGTGGGTCGGTATTAATTAATGCTTTTTTCACTCGCAAATAACCAATATCGTTGCGTTCTGTAGGCGTACCACTAAAAGCAGTTTGTAACAAATGGTAGGATGCTGCGATCGCATTTAACACAGTCACCGGAGCAAAAATTGTTACATCTAAAAACTCATCATCAGGAACCAAACTCGCAGGCCCTTGAGCCAAAATAGAAGTAGGTGGCGCAACATTGGCGATCGTCACTCCCACAGCCGAAAAACTAATAACTTCATCTTCCCTTTCTAAGCGAGCTTCAAAAGATTTTAAATCTCTTAACTGATTAATTGCTGCTAAAATATAAGCCAAAATTCCCAATCTATTTTTAGCTGTTCTGTCTGCTTTGGCAATAGTTTCTGCCTCCAAACCAATACCCGCTAAGAGTAACATTGGTTTTCCATTACAACGAGCAGTACTAATTACTCTGGTTACTCCGTCTAAGATTGCCTGACAAGCAGCTTCCATATTAGTAGGAATTGCTAAACTAACAGAAAAAGCATTTGCCGTACCACGAGGAATTACAGCTAACGGTACATTACTATTAATTAAAGCATCAGCCACAGCAGAAACAGTGCCATCACCACCAGAGGCAATTACTAATTTTGCATCCCGTTCCAAAGCTTCACGCGCCAATTGAGTCGCGCTTACTTCTTTACTAGTTAACTGAATATCTAACTCCATTTCTGGCTCTAAAATTGACTTAATTAATTCTAAATCTCTTTCTGGATTTCCCCTGCCCGCAACCGGATTAAAAATTAAGCAAGCCGAAGCGTATTTCTCTGTTTGTTGAACTTTTTCTGTCTCAGGTGAGTTGTTTTTTGACATCATCAGTGATTGCTGTAACTAAAAATATATCTTTAGATAGTTGTGGATATTTTCCGAAATTGAATAACAAATTGGTGGATTACAAAGAAAATAATCACTTTCTCTAATTCTAATTCTGACAAATTTTTTAGTTGTCAATCTGTTTACCAATAGCTACTGCATCAAAATTTTCTGGAAATCATCGATCGATAGGTGTTTAACTTTAAGTTCACCTACTTTGAAAAATAAAAATTACCTAGTTAAACTAAGTACTGTAGAGACGTTTATAAGTAGAGACGTTTCATGAAACGTCTCTACAGAGTAGTAGGGTGCTCTACTACCCAAGATCCGATCGACAAAATAAGGGCTTTAGCTTCTGACGCACCCTACTAATTGTGCCAGTTGCGTAAGTCCTGATTAAACGTCTTCACTGTACCCAAAAAAAGCAAACTTATGGTTAATGTTAGAGTTCCCAAAGTAGTTCCTCAACCGCCAACATTTTCATCAGTTGAAGCCGAACGTCTGCACCGCAAACAACGTCTGGCTGCTGCCTTTCGTCTGTTTGCCAAATTTGGCTTTAGTGAAGGTATCGCTGGGCACATCACCGCTCGTGACCCAGAAAACCCAAATCATTTTTGGGTTAACCCTTTTGGAATGCACTTTCGGCTAATTCGTGCCAGTGACTTAATTTTAGTTAACCACCAAGGCGAAGTCATTGCTGGAAACAAACCTGTAAACGAAGCCGCTTTTGCCATTCACTCCCAAGTCCACGCCGCCCGCCCTGACGTAGTAGCTGCCGCCCACGCCCATTCGACTTACGGCAAGGCTTGGTCTAGTTTAGGTCGTCTCCTCGATCCTTTGACTCAGGATGCTTGTTCCTTTTACGGAGACCACGCTTTATTTGATGACTACACGGGAGTGGTGTTGGAAATTGAGGAGGCGCGACGAATTGCAAAGGCGTTAGGCGATCGCAAAGCCCTCATCCTCCGCAATCACGGACTTCTCACTGTAGGTCATACTATAGATGAAGCAGCCTGGTGGTTCATCACAATGGAGCGCTCTTGTCAAGTACAACTAATGGCAGAAGCCGCTGGCAAACCAATCTCGATCGAACCAAACTACGCCAGCTTAACCGCCAAACAAGTAGGTTCACATCAGATGGGTTGGTTTAGTTTTCAACCACTTTACGACCTAATTGTACAAGAACAACCCGACTTACTCGATTAATTTTCCTATTCGTAGGGTGCGTTAGTAACGCACCATTCGATCGCAAATTAACACTAGCGAAAACCATGAAACAACTAGAGACTAGCAAAGGAAAATTTTCCCCTGGAGAATCACCATTTTGGGAAAAATCAGGCTTACTGGAATTTAAACCCGGTTATGCCACATCTGAATTTTTTGCTCAGTGGTCTTTTCAGACTAAAATTTATGGCGAAGCAGTAGAAGTAGACCATTTAGTTGTCAGTTTCCCTGACTTTACCAGCTTGGAAAATTACGCCGCAGCTTTGGCTAAATTCCAAGGCAAAATTGTCGAAGGGCCAGGAGTTTTCCCCTTGGAATTCTGTCCCCAAAACTATACCCTAACCACTGATTTGTGGATACATTTAGAAACCATATTAATGCCTTCTGGTGGGTTAATTGTTTTACAAGCACCGCACACAGAAGGCGATCGCACAGACCGCTTTATCCAAGAACGAGGACTAGCAGCTGTCCATCACGTAGCAATTAAAGTTGATGACCTGCAAACAGCAGCTTTAAACTGGCAAGAAAAAGACTTTACACCCCTATCTTTAGAACCTGTAGTCGGTGACTCTCTCTCTCAATGGTTCTTCAGAAATTCTGCCGGACAAATCATCGAACTAATTAACCGCAGTCCCGAAAATCAAGCCACTTTCTTCTGCCAAAATATCGGCGGACTTCGGATGTCGGAAACTCAGGTTTAGTAGAAGATTACCCATATTGTAGAGACGTTGTATACAACGTCTCTACTTCTTTAGAACTTACGCACTGGCGATCCCCCAACCCCCTTACCAAGCAGGGCTAATTCATGTTCGGAGGAGAAAATCATTGAACTGGAACAGGAGTGACACAGAACATCTAATGTAGGAGTAATTCATGAATTACCCCTACATTAGATGTTCTGATTCTGTCAAATAGTCCCCTTGTGGGGAAATTTTCTTCAAAGACAATGAAGTAGCCCTGCCTTACCAAGGGGGCTTGAGAAATTCCCCCCTTGGTAAGGGGGGTTAGGGGGGATCGGGGTTTAAAGCAAAGAGTGCGTAAGTCCTATTCTGCAAAAAAAAGTAGGACAAAAAGCCCTACCACCACCCAAAGGAGAAAGTTTATTACTATTTAAAAACCTGCAAATTCTCTTGATTCTAACCCGGAAAGTTGTTGGGCGATCGTTAATCTCGCTTCTAGCTTAGCAACACTAAACTGATTTCTCAGATATTCCAAATGAGCAACAGCATTACTTTTTTCGGTTGCTAATTTTGCTGAGAGTTCTTGAGCTTTTTGGTATTCTTGATTAACTTCGAGTAATTCAAATCTTCGGGCTTTCCGTTGGCTATCATTTTTTAGGTTAGAATCAGTTGCAACTATCATCTCTGCTTTGCATTCAAAAGCAGAAATTACTTGACGTAACGCAGACAATTCATAGTCTAATTCTACGATCGCTTGGTTGGTTCTAGCGATCGCCACCGGATAATCACTCAGCTTGAGCATTAAAACTTATCCTCTCAAAGAGTAGCCAGCAAAAATTACATAACTAGCAACAACTAATCTAGTGCAAGCAGCATGGGAGGTAGAACCTCCCAGATCTCGTTCCCAGGTTCAACCAGGGAACGAAGAACAGAGGCAGAGCCTCTTTAAGCAACCAATTCCTGTGGATGAGAATTAACAGAAATTTCCGGCAAACTAAGGGTTAATTGTTCAGATTGTGGTAAACCTGCTTTATCCAAAACTTCAACTTCAATCTGCACAGAAACTAAGTAAGAACCTGGTTTTCCTCCCACCGCTTCTGCAATTAATTTAGCCAAATCTGGACGCTTAGCTGTTAGCGGATCTCGCAAAGTGCAACGATCCCACTCCTGCTTCGCGTGAGGATTGAGATTGAGAATATAATGCTTATTCATAAACAAAACCCGCATCCATGCTCTACAACATTTTCCATTAGCCAGTTCCGAAAAAAGGTTGGCTTCATGACTCAACTTGACCATATTATAGTACAAATGTACTGATTTGTCTACCCCAATTCTTATAAGCACTAAAAAAACCTGTCCTAGTCACTAACTAGACAGGCGGAGAGAGATTGTATGTCTTTAGTTTCTCATAGGAACGGCTGATTAGGAAGCAGCTATTAATATCTCTGATATAGATAAAATTAATAATCATGAATTTAGAGTGATTAAAAATCGAATCACTCAATAAGAATTGCTAGAAATTTCATCTACAACAACTAACTTTCTTTTGTGGATCGCATAAAGAATTCGATTGACAGCCATTCTTTCTTCTTCGTCTAAAGATTCATCCAATACGGCTGCCATTAATCCATAGCGATCGGCCAAAGTAACTCGTCCAGAATTACTAACTTGAGCATACAACTCAGAAATAGCGTTGGGTAGGAGTTGGACTTGCATGATGAAAACTGGAACTCGATACTTAATAATATCGTTTATCTAAATCAGTTTCAGGGTGATTCAAACGAGCAATTAAAGGTGATTAATGGAAATCACGGGTTGTGAGAGAAAAGTATTTTTTTGATGAGCGAAATAACCGGAAAACTGTGATACTTATCACTTACTTATGTGCAAATTGGTAGCTAATTAACAAAAAAAGCCGTCCCAAAGATGGAGACGGAAAATCAACAAATCAAATCATGAGGAATCCACACCAATACAGCTTGCTCAAGGAATAGATGGGACAGCAGGAAGTCTGATTGGATCAGATGATGGTGGTACTAAGGGAGTGATTGGTGTGGGAACAATTAATGGTTGCTGCGGGGGTGCTTCTCGCAACGGAAATCTTCCCGGTGGAAAGAAATCTTGAGGGCGATCGCTACCATCAATGCAATCTGCCATCACCCTAGCCACCGCCAAATTTAACGACTGAACTAAACCGACAACACACTTACCAAAACGCACTGGTAACAAACTGCGACGACAATTATCCAAAATTGCGCCTGGATTACCCCCGCGAGTATTCACACTGATATTAACCACACAATTACCTAAATCGCGAGGTCGTCGCACTTGTCTACAAGTAGCCAGCGCAGCACCAGGAGAAATATCCGTTTGCTTGTAAATAGTTAAAACGCAAGTCGTTAAATCTCTCGGATAAAGTGTGCCAGAACAGGAGTCGGCTGCCACCGATGCCGGAATACGCGCTCGCGCCAACTCTTGTCCACAAACCTTGAAATCATAATCAAACGCATTCGATTCCACCGCCAGAGATTCACTGGGAATGGCAACCGTCAACAACAACAGGGTAGCCCAAGATCGGGCAAAAGAACGAAACAGCATTCTCATGCTAGTTCTAGTAAAAAATATAGGAACTGAGAAACATTCAGAACTATAGTTAGTCTGGAAGGAATTGACAATGTTTTTTCCCCTCAGTGCAAAGAAACTCAAATCAACAGAAACCAGATCTGCGTTTTGTTCGTAAATTAAGGTAAAATTTATCAGCGCCCAGTTAAACAAATTGTTAGTTTAACTATATACTAGAAATTCTGGGTAAAATTTGATCTGGATACTAGAGAGGAAGCGAGATGTCGCGATACAGAGGCCCACGCCTCAGAGTGGTTCGTCGCCTGGGAGACCTCCCCGGCTTAACTCGTAAGTCAGCGAGAAAAACCAGCCCTCCAGGGCAACACGGTGCAAACCGGAAGAAACGTTCTGAATATGCGATTCGTTTAGAAGAAAAACAAAAACTGCGCTTTAACTATGGTGTGTCGGAAAGGCAACTCCTGCGTTATGTGCGGAAAGCTCGTCGCGCCACTGGTTCTACCGGACAAGTGCTGCTGCAATTACTAGAAATGCGTTTAGACAACACTGTTTTCCGTTTGGGTTTAGCTCCTACTATCCCAGCAGCTAGACAAATGGTAAATCATGGTCACATTACAGTTAATGGTCGTAAAGTTACCATTGCTAGCTACCAGTGCAAACCGGGCGAAGTGATTAGCGTTAGAGATCGAGACAATTCTCGTCAGTTAGCGCAAGCAAACCTGCAATATCCCGGTTTGGCTAACTTACCAAGCCATTTAGAATTCGATAAAACTAAGTTGGTTGGTAAAGTTAACAGCGTGGTTGAGCGGGAATGGGTAGCGCTACAGATTAACGAACTACTGGTGGTTGAGTACTACTCACGCCAAGCTTAAGGATTTTAGATTTAGGATTTTAGATTTTGGATTGCAGTTAAAATCTAAAATCTAAAATCTAAAATCTGAAATCTAAAATTGTCTCAGCCGCCAATTTGTGACATGGTGCGCGTGTAAACGCCTGTGGTTCCAGAGTTACGTTGTTTAAAGTTAATCTCTGGTTTAATCATTAGTAATTCTCTAACTCGCTCTCTTAATTGGGCAAGGTTAACACCATTGCGGAGGGCGGTTTTTAAGTCAATTTCTCCGGTTTCGTTCAACAAACAAGGGCGCAACCATCCATCAGCAGAAAGCCGCATCCGGTTACACCGATCGCAAAAACATTCCGACATCTGACTGATAAATCCTAGCGTTCCCTTGGCTCCCGGAATTTTAAATACATCAGCAGGGCCATTACCACAGACTTGGGATTCTGTCAAGCCCCAGCGCGAGCGAATTTGTTGGCGCAACTCTTGGGAAGCTATCCAACCACGATCGCCAAACAAATCAGAATTTCCGATCGGCATAAACTCAATAAATCGGACGTGCCATTCTCGATCGATCGACAAAGCAGCTAAATCTAAAACCTCGCGATCGTTTACCCCTGGAATCACCACCACATTAAGTTTCAGGGGATTAAAACCAACTTGGTAAGCAGCTTGAATCCCTAACCAAACTTGTTCCCAGCGAGAACGTCCCCGATTACCAATAATTTTGTCAAAAGTCTCAGGATTGAGAGAATCTAAACTAATATTAATTCGCCGCAAACCTGCATTGTAAAGGTCTTGCGCCAGTGGTGCGAGTAAAAATCCGTTGGTTGTCATTGATAAATCTTGAGTTTGGGGCAGAGATGCGATCGCACCCACCAACTCCACCACCCTTGGACGCAACAAAGGTTCACCCCCAGTCAACCGGAAACGAGTAAAACCTACAGGGATGAACACTTCCTCAATCAGCGTCAGCAGTTCCTCATAAGTAAGTAATTGTTGCTGCAAAATATAATTCAGTTCCGCACCTTCCGGCATACAGTACTGACAACGAAAATTGCAACGATCGATTAAACTAATCCGCAAATAATCAACTTGGTTCATTCGCCTGTGGAATTTCCAATGGGACTACATCTAGTGTAAGGAAAGCAGAAGGCTCCAGAGCACAAGTGGGAAAGTTTTGAGGGCTATTGGAAATGCCAGTGACGTACTTCGATTCGGTTTGCTGTCCACAAATAATGATTTTTCAGTTAATTTTCGCTTAAATGCCGAAAACTAAAATAATTTCAGGCTAACAATGGGCAATTGTTTTGTCTATGGTGCAATACGGTTCAGTTAAGAGGTTTTTGCTGATTATTGTAGAGCGAGCATCTTGCTCGCTAGCGATATATATAAGCTAGAAAAATGGAGAAGTATACATGACAGAAAAGAAATGGACGATGGAGCAACTGACGGATCAGAAAATAGACTCAAACTTATCTAGAGTTATTTAGATAAGGTCTTTTCTCAACCAGCTACTTTCGACTGCATCCGCCAACTTTGCAGCATTGCTCTTAAAGAGTGACTGCGTTGTTCCCAAACTAGTAGCAAGGGAATTAAAGCTAATAAACGCAATCCGCTAGTTAGAACGAATAATCACTGAATGTTAAATCATCTTTACCCAAGCGAAAAAACTCAAGTATGAAGCAGATATTTTCTGACAATAAACAATCAGCCTCACCTACTTAAAAGTAGATGAGGCGAAATGAATTAGCACTTAAAAGCTCAAGTGTAGTGGTTATAAATGGGAGAAAAACTTTAGACGCACTGACGATTGTACCCAGCTTCAACTGCTGCTTGCGTCGTTACATCCATAAATCGCAAAGAGAGATTTTTACCTAAAGCAGAGGCTTGTTTCAACCCTGCAATTAAGCAAGAAATTCCCTCGGCTTCTACAAAATCTACCCATAAAAGATCTATAACTACAGTATCAGTAGTTAGCTCTAGAGCTTGTTCGAGAGCCTTGGTGAAAGATGGACTACTCACACTATCAAGACAACCATTAGGTCTGAGAACAACAGTACGAGGGCGTTTTTCTTCCCAGCTGTTGCCTGAGTGTGAGAAGTTGGGGATCAAGTCCATGAGAGGTTGCATGGGAATCTCCAATGAGTACGCAGAACGAATCAAAGGTAAAATTTATGCCTCGTAAAAAAACAGCTTATTATTCCTTCTACTATACAGCGTGAACTAAAATAACTTTTATGGGTTGCTTTTTAATCACAATAGACCTGTGTTTTGAATCACAATGATTGGCATTTAGAGTTAGCAAAGGTACACTCAATTGATTTCAATCACAATACAGGGAATGTTGATGCCGATGTTAACCAGTTGATGAGAACCTTGATCCCGATACTAAATGGTGACACAGAGCGCTGACTGGTGTGAGACTGCAAGGATAAAAGTGCTCACCTATTCTTGGCAAGAGGAAATGCGTAAGCAGCCCAACGCCAACAAAGCTACCAACCTCAAACGGAACTTTCAAAGCATCTATTAGTAAAGAGGTTGTATCTAACATCTGTACAGAAAACCGCCTAAATTTCTCTGTCTGCTCCGAAAAACTTACCCAAATCTAACTAAACTTGTTAATTTGACCAGGTGTTTTCTTCCTGCTTCCACCAAGGAAGTCGGCTTCTTATTGTCCACAGGCGCAGGGACATACCTGTGTGTCTGTCCGTTCAGGTCGAGCCGACCTTACTTTTTCTTTTGGGGCATTTTCCAAGTTTATCGAGGTGTTTAAATCCCTGTCTATGATGCTGTCACATTTTTGGCAATGAAATACTCTATCTGATAGTTTCATTTCCTGAATGTGACCACATTTAGAACAGGTTTTCGATGAAGGAAACCACCTATCAACTAACTCAACTTTGGTTCCATAATGCGCTTGCTTATAAACCAATTGACGACGTACTTCATAGAAGCAATTATCGCTTATTGCCTCCGCAAGTTTGTGATTTGCCATCATTCCCGATACATTCAAATTTCAAATCGATGAAAGCTGACTGATAAACTGTTTTGCGATCGCTAACGACCCAGGCGGCATTCCTGAAATCATCTTGATTTAGATAAATATTATGTGATATGGTTTGACTTGACACAAAAGTGAAATTACATCTATCTAAGGGAAGAAGTTTATTTACCTTTAGAAGCAATTCTTGATTTTTTTTGATAGTGCATCTACCTTATTGAGGAATATCATGATGAATATCAGGGTAAATATCGTATCTATATCAAATTCAACAGACAGAAATGAATAATAATTTTTGCGATGCTTTCATTTCCTACGGTCGAGCCGATAGTAAAGCCTTTGCGACAAAACTGCATTCTCGATTGGTAGAACAAGATTTAAAAGTCTGGTTTGACCAAAATGATATCCCTCTGGGTGTAGACTTTCAGAATCAAATTGATGATGGCATTGAAAAGGCGCATAACTTTCTGTTCATCATCGCCCCCCATTCAGTCAACTCCCCCTATTGTGGCAAAGAAATCGAACTCGCCCTCAAGCGCCACAAGCGGATTATTCCCCTGTTGCACGTCGAAAAGATTAGTCGTGACACCTGGCAGGAGCGCTACCCTCAAGGAACAGATGCCGACTGGGAAGCTTATCAAGCTAAGGGACTACATTCGAGTTTTACCAATATGCACCCAGAAATAGGCAAAATTAACTGGGTGTATTTCCGTGAAGGCATTGATGATTTTGATAAGTCACTGGTAGGACTCCTAAGTATTTTAGCAAGGAACAAAGATTATGTAGAAAAACATAGCTTCTTTTTAGCCAAAGCCTTAGACTGGGAGAAAAATCAGAAACAGTCGCGTTACTTGCTAGTAGGGGAAGAACGCCAGCAGGCAGAAGAATGGTTAAAAGTCCGTTTCAAGGGAGAACAAGCGCCCTGCACCCCCACCGACTTACATTGCGAGTACATCACCGAAAGTATTAAGAACGGTCAAAATCTGATGACTCAGGTGTTCCTCGCCTACGCCCACCAAGATAAAGAGGTGATGGAGAAAATTCGCAACAGTTTAAGGCGTGAGGGGATTACTGTCTGGACAAATACCACCGACATTCAAACCGGAGAAGCTTATGATAAAGCCATTCGGCGGGGCATTGAACAAGCAGATAATGTGGTCTATCTCCTGTCACCAGAGGCATTAAAGTCAGAATTTTCTGTGCAGGAACTCAACTATGCTCTTTCCCTCAACAAGCGGATCATCCCAGTTTTGGTAAAAGAAACACCAGCAGAAGAGATCCCAGATACCTTACGTTATTTACAGTATATTAACCTAACGGACAATGTAAAAGAAAACGATTACAAACTTGATGAAAGCCAACTATTGAAGATTGTGCATCAGGATGAAGCTTACTACAACGAGTATAAAATTCTGTTGACGAAAGCGCTGAAGTGGAAGCAGCAAAATGATAACCAAAGTATACTCCTGAGAGGATATAACCTACGGAGTGCGGAAGCATGGTTAAAGATAGCAAACAAGAGAGCGCTACATCCGCCCACACCATTAATTGAAGAATTTGTTACCGAAAGTCTGCGGCAACCGCCTGTAACCTCGTTAGATGTGTTTGTTTCCTACTCCCGCTCTGACTCGGACTTTGCCCGCAAGCTGAATGATGCGTTACAGATGCAGGGAAAAACCACTTGGTTTGACCAAGAAAGCATTGCTTCGGGTACAGACTTTCAGCAGGAAATTTATCGGGGGATTGAAATTTCCGACAACTTTTTATTCATTATCTCACCTCGATCGATAAATTCCCCCTATTGTGCCGATGAGGTGGAATATGCAGCCAAGCTGAATAAGCGGTTTGTGACAGTACTCTACCAACCAGTGAACCCAGCCGAGTTACATCCAGAATTAGCAAAAATTCAGTGGATTGACTTTCATCAGAAGAGTACTAATTTTATCACCACTTTCGGCGAACTGATCAGAACCCTGGATACCGATCGCGAGCACGTCCGCAGTCACACCAAATGGTCGCAGCGGGCAATGGAGTGGGAGGAAAAAGGCAAAAATCATGACTTGCTACTGCGAGGAACTGAGTTTGTCATTGCTCAAGATTGGTTAGAAACCGCCTTAGAACAAAAAAAACAACCTCCACCAACTGCCTTACAGCAAACATATATAGAGGACAGTCAAAAAGCGATCCTCGCTGCCGAAGAAGCCGAAAAACAGAGGCAAGCTGAACTACTGCGCTTGCAGCAAGAAAAGACCAAAGAAGCCGAAGCCAGACTGGTAGAAGAAAAGAAAAGCGCCAGACGGCAAAAAATGTTCCTGGGTGCCGTGAGTGCAGGTTTTGTCATTGCCACCCTGTTGGGAGTACTATCTTTTTATTTTTTAAAGCTTGCCACCAAAAAAGAGCAGGAGGCAAAGGTAGCCACAGCTGATGCCTTGGCAGAAAATTCTGATGCCCTGTTTGCTTTTAATGAAAAATTAGAAGCCCTGGTGGCAGCACTCAAGGCAAAGCGAACACTAAAAGATCTCACAGGGGCAAGTCCTGAACTGAAACAAAAAGTTGAGGGCGTACTTCAGCAAGCTGTTTTTGCGGGGAGAGAAAAAAACCTCCTCTATGGACATAAAGCAGCAGTACTTGCTGTTGCCGTTAGCCCCGATGGGAAAACGATCGCTTCTGGTGGCGAAGATAATACGCTCAATCTCTGGAGTCAGGATGGCAAACGCCTGAAAAGTCTCACAGACCATAAAGATTCAGTCAAAGACATAGCTTTTAGCCCTGATGGGAAACTGATGGCTTCAGCGAGTGTGGACAAAACAATCAAACTGTGGCAGCCAGATGGCACTTTACTCAAAACCTTAGAAGGACACACTAAATCGGTGGAAGCTGTCGCTTTCAGCCCTGACGGTAAGCTGATTGCTTCCGCTAGTAATGATGGGACAGTGAAACTGTGGAATTCAGATGGTGTTCTACTCAAAACCTTGACTGGACACACCGATCAGGTAAAAGCTGTGGCTTTCAGCGCCGATGGTAAGCTGATTGCGTCAGGCAGTAACGATCGAACAGTGAAACTGTGGAACACAGATGGCGTTCTACTCAAAACCTTGACAGGACACACTAATGAATTGAATGCGATCGCTTGGAGTCCCAATGGTCAGCTGATTGCTTCCGCTAGTGATGACAACACCATTAAACTGTGGAAAACAGATGGCACGTTGCTGAAAACCTTCACTGGAAACTCCGAATCATTGACGGCAGTGGCTTTCAGTCCAGATAGTCAAACGATTGCCTCTGCTAGTGGCGATCGAACTATCAAACTGTGGAACCTGAATGGCGATGTGTTGTTAACTTTGCTCGGACATGGCGATAAAGTCAGAGATGTAGTGTTTAATCCAGATGGGAATACGATTATTTCCGCCAGCGAAGACAACACCCTCAGACTCTGGAGACGTGACACACCCTTCTTGAAGATCCTCTATGGGCATCAAAAAGGCGTAAACGCAGTTGCTTACAGTCCTGACCAAGACAAGAAAAACCAGTTAATTGCTTCTGCCAGTGAAGACCAGACTGTAAAACTGTGGTCGTCAGATGGGAGATTGCAAGCGACCATTCAGCAAACTGACAAAGTTAATGATGTATCGTTTAGCCCGGATGGTCAGATGATCGTTACAGGGAGTCGAGACCGGAAAATCACCCTCTGGAATCGCAATGGCATTCGGATACAAAAACCTTTCATTGACAATGACAAAGTAAATCGGGTGTTATTTAGCCCAGATGGTCAAGAGATTGCCTCCGCAAGCGACGACGGTACTGTTAAACTTTGGCGGCGAGATGGTCAAGGGGTAAAAGTCCTCAAAGGACATACCGATAGAGTGAAAAGCCTTGCCTTTAGCCCAGATGGGAAACTGATTGTTACCGGAAGTGCGGATAATACTATCAAGCTCTGGAATCGTGACGGTTTGTTGCTCTCAACTATGACCGCCCATAAGGGTGCGATTAACTATCTGTCGTTTAGTCCTGATGGTAAACAGATTGTCTCAGGTAGTGTAGACAACTTGATTAAACGCTGGGAACTGGATGGGATTAAGCTAATCTTTGTGGACTCTCAGAAACGTGATGAATCAGTAAATGCTGTTACTTTTAGCCCTGATGGTAAGCTGATAGCCTCAGCAAGTGCCGATCAAACTATCCTGCTCCAGACTCTAGATGGCAGCAGACCACCAATTCCTTTTTACGTTCATAACGATGGGGTTAATGATGTCGCTTTCAGTGCAGATAATCAGACCTTCGCCTCAGCTAGCAGCGATCAAAGGGTGATAGTGTGGAATTTAGATACAATTCAACAGTCAGAGAAGCTAGAGGTTGAGGCGTGTAATTTGCTGGAGGATTATCTGCGGACGAGTCCAGAGTTAGACGATAAAACTCGCCAGATCTGCAATAACATCAATTCCCATAAATAAGTTGTTGAATTGATTATTTGTAACTTGTGCAACCCAGTTACGAACAAATACTAGCATAGGAGAAATTAATAAAGAATGGCAAAGAAAAACGACTATCGGCAATATCTCAAACAGACTCTGGGTGGATTGATAGACCAACTGGACCTATCAGAGTTGCGAAAAGACTTTCTCAAGCAGCGCTGGCTTGACCAAGTATTGTGGTTGGAGGGAAGAGCCACGAAAAACCGCGATCGCCATTACGCCCTCAGACTGACTACAATCATTGGTGGGGTAATTATTCCAGCTTTGGTTGGTTTAGGGAAAGGGAATGAAAGCTGGCAAATATATTTGAGTTGGACGGCTTTTGGTGTCAGTCAGGCGGTAGCGATATCGGCGGCATTGGAAGAATTTTTTGGTTATGGAGATAACTACCGCACCTATCGCAACACTGCCGAAAGCTTAAAAATTGAGGGTTGGGAGTACTTTCAACTAACTGGAAACTATCGTGACTTTGAAGACCATACTGATGCTTACAGTATTTTTGCTGAGCGCGTCGAGCAGTATATTAAGCAAGATGTAGAAGGCTTTATTACTAACTTAGAGCAAAGACAAAAAGATAGCAAAAAGAAAACCGACGAAGAAGCCGAACAAAATGCCGAAAAAGCCAGGGAATTTCTCAACAAGCAGTTAGAGCTACAGGCACAGTATGAAGCACAACGTCAACAGATAGAGGCAGAGAAGCGCCGTCTGGAAGAAGAAAAACAGCGGTTGGAACAACAGCAGTTGGAACAACAGCAAGCGGCTCAAGCTCAGAGCGAACAGGAGGAAAAACCAGCAGACCAAGTTGTGGAAGTTACAGCAGAAAAGTTGCCTGACTTAAATAATGTGCTGATGGATTTCCATGACGATCAAGAAGATCGCGACAGCACGACTGTCAAAGCTGAAACAGTAGAGTACCTCAGCGCGAACGAAATTCTAAGTAAGGTGACGAACAATCCCATACGTGCGCTCAATAATGCAAATCAGCCACCGTCAGGTACGACATCAACCACAACGACAACGACAATTACCACAACAACTACAACAAACAGTACCCCAGCAAACACAGTAGACCCAGCTAAGGTAGCCGCTGTTTTAAGCGTAGTACCAAAAGAATTAAAGCCTTATGCCGAAAAGTCAGTTCCCCTAATTCTAAAGGAATGTGCGGAGTGTGGAGTTACCGATCCCGGACAAATAGCTTATGTTTTTGCGACATCTGAACATGAGTCGCATTTAGGGCAGTGGATGGTTGAGTTCGCCAGCGGCAAGGCTTACGAAGGGCGCAGAGATTTAGGAAACACTCAGCCAGGAGACGGTGTAAAGTTTAAGGGTCGCGGATTCTGTCAAGTCACTGGCAGAGTTAACTACAAGATGTGGTCTCAGAAATTGGGCATTGACTTAGTGAGCAATCCAGAAAAAGCCGCAGACATGGCGATCGCTGCCAGAATCATGGTAATGGGAATGCGAGATGGCACATTCACTGGGAAGAAACTATCTCACTACATCTCAGGCAGCACCCGCGACTTTCGCAATGCACGCCGCATTATCAACGCCCTAGACAGGGCTGATAAAATTGCTGGACACGCACAGAGATATTACAGTGCATTAGCATAAGGAAACAAAATTTATGATTCGTAACAATAAAAAATACTCGATCGAAGTCAGCAAAATTGGCGAAGATATTTCGATTAGCGTCTCACTGGAAATGGAACTTAGTCCCGATCTAGCTGAGTTGGTATTGCGTGACTTAAGTACCGATATCAAAGACTTCCATGAGGCTCGTATTCTGGCAGAAATTGTCCGCGATCCAATAGTCATATATAGACTCTGCCAGCAAATAGAAGAAGTTAAAAATCAAGAGGTGCGATATCCAGAATTGCGGTCAAACATGAGACTTCAAGATAATAGAAGAGAGGCACCAGACTGGAACTTAGAGCTTGACACCACAAGCTAACAACATTTCACCTAATTGATTGATAGAGTTGCAAGAGAAAGGCAAAAATGACTAATACTGTCAGTATTCTGGACAAATATACGGAACTGTGGCAAAATTGTAAGATCCAATCAAATTTATTGCCAGATCTAGAGAAAATTGCTGAGAAGCTGTGTTACGATCGCGGCTTTTACGAAAAGATTGAGTGCTACTATCCCAACATACCTTGGTACTGGGTAGGCATCTTGCACGCATTGACGCACTTCGATGGTTCTAGCCAATTCTTAGAGCAAGTCACGCGCAAGCTGAGTGCGATTCAAGCTGACCAAATATCAGCCAATTCCGCCGCTCGCTTACTCGCATTCGATAAATTCAACGACTTCAAGGGCAAAGATGACCAGGGAATTACACCGTTTGTTTGGTCTGGAACTAATCATACCAAGACTTATGATACCGATCCAGGTTGTGCGGCAATTCTGTACTTTCTAGAAGCACTCGGACTCAAGGACGATCAGACAGAACAGGGTGAGTTTAGTCTGACGGTAGCTTCTGACACCGTGTTTAAGAACTGCTCGTTTCCTTCCACCAAGCTGTTAGCCAACGAAAAAATCAGTGTCAAAGCTGGGACACAGTTGCAGGTAACTCAGATAGCGCTGGCAGACTCTCACCACGTCCGAGTTCTGCTGAAATCTCCATTCCAGGATAAGCAAGTTTGGTTTATCTATGGTGAGCACGTCCAAATTCAAGGCTCTAAACTCGCAGCCGCCCCGAGCAAGCCCAAGACTTTAGTAGAGAAAATCATTGCCTACTGCCAGAAGAAGGGTTACAGAATTGACAGAGAACCTGGACAAAAGAATATTGTCTACATAGAAGGCATGAACCCAGACGGAACGCTCAATAACAATGCCCTCAATGTCTGGAACGACCTTCGCACTGTGATTGAGTTCAAAGATGGTAAGCCTGTAATGATCGGCTGTTGGGAAGCGACGACTAACCCCGGTAAGTACTATGTAAAAAATCCCATGAACCCCAAAGGTGCGGCAATTATCGCATTTGGGCAATACACGTCATGGCGCGTCGGAATGCACGGACACGCTAGCCGCCATGAGGCTCTGGTGCAATGCAATCCCGTAACTGTCCATCGTGATGCAAATCGTAATGGCACCCGTGATGCTGGTGAACCGATAGACTCAGGTGTATTCGCCATTAACCAACATTGGGGAGGTGACAACCCTCATTCAGATGTCGGAAAATGGAGTGCAGGCTGTCAGGTAGGTAGGACGAAACAGGGACATCGGGAGTTTATGGCGATCGTTAAGTCAGATCCCCGCTATCTAGCCGATCGCAATTTCGTCTTCACTGCCACCATCATTGACGGCAAAGACCTCCTAGCACACTTCCCAGCCAGCTGAGGTTAGAGACTTGACCGAGAAACCCCGTTCTGGCTATACGTTACCAGTTTTTGCTACTGCCAGTGCGCTCGCCGCTTTGCAATGGTTAAAACAACGCCAAGCGATTGCGCCCAACGCAGCGCCTGAGATGATCGCATCTGTAATGGTAGATTTAATTAATCCCGATCGAACTGTGGAAATTGCGATCGAACAAGTCAGCGGGATCAATGAAACCACAGCCTTAGCCATTACTCGCAGCGATCCTGGAGATAACCTCGATCTCACACGCAATACTCCTATTTGGGCGCTAGTAGAGTTAAGCAGGGGTGCAAGGGAACTCTTCTCTAACCCCTACCCCCTAACCCCTAACCCCAGTGCAGAGGAGCAAATTACTTTGAAGGGTGGAGAAGGAATTGGGAGAATAGTTGAGGCGCAGGGAAAGGCGGCGATTTATGCTTATGCAAGGCAACTGTTACAAGGGAATTTGGCGCGGTTGCTGACACCAGAGGAGCGAATTACGGTTACGATTATTTTGCCAGAGGGAAGACAATTAGCCGATCGCACCTCTAACGCTGCTTTCGGAGTCGTCGAAGGACTCTCTCTACTCGGCACCAGCGGAATTTCACAACCCCTGAGTGCCTCCGGTCAACTAGACATCTCCCTCGAAGAACTCAAAGAAAAAATCAAACAACTCAATAACTCACCTGTGCTCGTTTTCTGCATTGGAGAAAATGGTTTAAACTTTGCTTTGAAGCTGGGCATTTCACCAGAAAGATTGGTAAAAACTGCCAATTGGTTAGGGCCAATGCTGGTAGAAGCGGGAACACAAGGGTTGAGGGAAATTTTGCTGTTTGGCTATCATGGTAAACTGATGAAGCTGGCAGGGGGAATTTTTCACACTCACCATCACCTCGCTGATGGGAGACAAGAGATTTTTACGGCGCATTGTGCCAAGATTGGTTTACCGACTCCAGTATTACAGAGGGTTTTTGCTCAGTCAACTGCTGATGCAGCTTTAAATTATCTGCGGGCTAGTGATGGGGAAAATGGCAGTAATTGGGTAGAACAGGTTTATGAGTCCATTGCTCAAGCAATTGACGATCGCTGCCAAAATTACATATATAATCAGATTCAACAGCAAGTGAGTGTGGGTTCGGTTTTGTTCGATCGCCAACGCCAAATAATCGTTAAAAGTAAAATTGGTACTAAGCTACTCAATCAACTGTGTTAAATTGGTGAGAATACCTATAAGATATTAGGTAAGATGTAATTTTCTGACTCAAGCTTGTAAAATCTATATACGTTTTTAGGAATTTTTCACAAAGATCTAAGAAGACAAACTTTTAGCTTTGTACAAGGGGAAGGGGAAAAGGCGAATGGGTAAAGTTAGATTCAAACCTTTAACCTTGTAACCTTTAACCTTTTCCCTTCTTGACACTCTATCTTTAACTTTTTGGATTTATCAGTGACAGTACAGACATCTCAACCGCTTTCTCCCCAATCTTTGGGTGAACTGAACCGCCAAATAATCGTGATTTTGGACTTTGGCTCTCAATACTCCGAGTTAATTGCTCGCCGGATTCGCGAAACTCAAGTTTATTCTGAAGTTCTTTCCTATCGCACTAGTGCCGAACAACTTAAACAACTCAATCCCAAAGGGATCATTCTTTCTGGTGGCCCTAATTCAGTTTATGACCCGGGCGCACCCCATTGTAACCAAGGAATTTGGGAGTTAGGCATTCCGATTTTAGGAGTTTGCTACGGAATGCAGTTAATGGTGCAGCAACTAGGCGGCGAAGTGAAACGCGCCGAACGAGGTGAGTATGGCAAAGCATCACTAGTGATCGACGATCCCACAGATTTGTTGACCAATGTGGAAGATGGTTCGACAATGTGGATGAGTCACGGAGATTCTTGCACCGCTTTGCCAGAAGGGTTTGAAATTTTGGCACACACGGCGAATACTCCCGTAGCGGCGATCGCTGATCACCAGAAAAAACTCTACGGTGTACAATTTCACCCAGAAGTAGTTCACTCAGTTTGCGGTTTAGCTTTAATTCGTAACTTTGTCTATCACATTTGCGACTGCGAACCAACCTGGACAACTGCGGCTTTTGTAGAACAATCTGTGCGGGAAATTCGGGCAAAAGTTGGCGATAAACGAGTATTATTGGCGCTTTCGGGCGGTGTGGATTCTTCAACTTTAGCTTTCTTGCTGCATAAAGCGATCGGGGATCAGCTAACTTGTATGTTTATCGACCAAGGCTTTATGCGGAAGTATGAGCCAGAACGGTTGGTAAAATTGTTTCACGAACAATTTCATATTCCGGTAGAGTATGTTAACGCACGCGATCGCTTTTTACAAGCTATTGCCGGAGTAACTGATCCCGAAGAAAAACGCCGTCGCATTGGACACGAATTTATTCGGGTATTTGAAGAAGAATCAAAAAGACTTGGACCGTTTGATTATCTCGCCCAAGGTACACTTTATCCAGATGTGATTGAATCTGCTGATACTAACGTCGATCCCAAAACTGGGGAACGGGTAGCAGTGAAAATTAAGAGTCACCACAACGTCGGCGGTTTACCGAAAGATTTACGATTTAAGTTAATTGAACCGCTGCGGAAACTGTTTAAAGATGAAGTGCGGAAAGTGGGAAGATCGATCGGTTTACCAGAAGAAATTGTCCAAAGACATCCTTTCCCTGGCCCCGGACTCGCTATTCGCATTTTAGGCGAAGTTACCGACGAAAGGTTAGATATTCTCCGCGATGCCGATTTAATCGTGCGTCAAGAAATCAACCGTCACGAAATGTACAGCGAGTTATGGCAAGCTTTTGCTGTTCTCCTACCCATTCGTAGCGTTGGTGTAATGGGCGATCAACGGACTTATGCTTATCCGATCGTCCTCCGTTTCGTGAAAAGCGAAGATGGCATGACAGCAGACTGGGCGCGAGTACCCTACGATTTGTTAGAACTGATTTCTAACCGCATTGTCAATGAAGTTCCCGGAGTTAATCGAGTAGTTTACGATATTACTTCTAAACCACCTGGAACGATCGAATGGGAGTAAATTAGCAGGGGTGCAGGGGTGCCAAGGGAGCTCTCGGAGTTTTTCCCTACCCCCTACCCCCTACCCCCTACCCCCTCCCCACACCCTAATACTCCCACTCCAGTTCGCCTGCGGTAATTTTGTTGTAAATCATCGTGCGGCATAACTCCAATTCTTCAGGGGTAATTTTGCCATCTGCCCACATGATTCCTTTAATTCTCTCGCACTCTGCCTTACTGACTTTGCCATTAGCAGTTACTTGCTCAATAGCTTTTTTAAGTCTTGCTAAGTCTTGTAATTCTTCAGGGGTGGGCGAATTTGCATTTGGTCGTTCTATTTTCATCAGTAACACCTCCTGACAAAGGTTATCACCAAGTAAACTGAAGAGAATATTTGATACCCGGATATTTATCTTTTGCTGACTATTCGTAACTGTATTTACCTTAAAAGTATCACCTATAATTGAAGTAATTAGGTTGCCAATATACAAAATTTAGACAAATATTTAAAATTTATGGATAAACTTTAAATATTATCAGGATATTTGAATTTATTGTAACTTTTGCCTAAAATCATTCCGCAGTGACGAATAGATGTAGAGTTTGTTTGGCGATTATTGAGAATCAGCAAAAATAATTTTTTTGATTAATTTTTCATAAAAAATAGGTTTTTAGCATTGGTAAATAAATAAAATTTTATCCTTTAATCATCAACAGCTTTTCAACAAATTTAAAATGCTGAAAAACTGCTTTGGGTATTGACAAGGGAATATTTACTGATATATATTCGGCTTGGTGTAGTTATAGTAGTGAGGATGTTTAACTTGAAGCAGAAATTTTACTACAACTTATTACTGGGAATAACTACCTCTTTAGTTGTTCCCACTTTGATAAGAATACCAGCAGTTCAGGCAGAAGAAAATAGCATTAATATTCAAAGTTTAGAAGCTATCAATCCGTCATTTTACTTCATAGATTTAGCAAATTTCAGTGTTATTCAAGAGCAAAATCAAGAAGATTTCCAACAGAGAAAGCAGAGAATAACTGAAGTACCAAAACTCAACCTCAGCGGAGCTACTGCAAGGGAATTAAAAGCTAATTCTACTCAAGCTCAGGATTTAAGTGGTACTGAGGCTCAATCATTACCTAATACGCAAAATCAACCAGTATTTTTCAGTCAAGCAACCAAACAAACAATAATTCCCGATCGCGGATTTTATATTTCTATCACCCCAGGACTGATGTTTGGATATAATATTGACACTGTTTCCTCTGTAACAGCACCTAGCACAATTAAAACTGATACAGGATTTAGTGTTAGTGGAGCTTTAGGTTATAAGTTACGGGATTTCCGCGTTGAAGCAGAATTTACTTATGGAAGAAATGATGCGAAGGAAATAGAGTTGGAGAATGGAACTTCTACCAGGATAGGCGGTTATTTTCAAACTTTTGCCTATATGCTGAATGCTTATTATGATATCCCTTTAACTAGGAGGATTCGACCTTACATTGGTGGAGGTTTAGGTGCTGCTACGTTCTCAGCTGAGGATATTGTGCAGGTTAATACACCAAGATTTTCCGGTTCAAACACCGCTTTTGCTTATCAATTTAAAGTAGGTATTGCCTACCAACTAACTGATAATGTTAATGTTTTTGCGGGATATCGATTACTTGGTATCAGTGGACAAGATTTTGAGCGAGGTGACGAACGGGTTGAAGGTGATAGTTTCACAACTAATTCTTTACAATTTGGGGCGCGGATTTTGTTTTAATGTTGTTTGAATTTTCCCAGATGTGGAGACGTTTCATGAAACGTCTCTACAGTAAATGATGTTTATTTGGATCGCAAATAAATCCCCTGAATATCAAACTACTGAACTCGTTACTAAGAACTTTATGTAGAGGGAAGTTTTGTTAATCATTAACTAGTTGTTGAAACTGCTGATCGTTGCGGATGTAATCAAATGCTGGATCGGTTTGGGCAATTTGTTTGTATTGGGGAGCGAGATCGATCGCCCATTGCAAATTACCAATAGCGGGATTGATACTACCTCTCAAAGCATAAGCTTTAGCATTTTGATATCTAACTTCTGGCAAATTGCGCTCTATTTTCAAGGCAGCATTGTAAGCGTCTATCGCCTCTTGATAACGACTTCTTGCCAAATAACTATTACCTAAACTTAAATAATCTTCAACAGTCAAAACTTCAGTTTGGTTAGGATCTAATTCTGGTGCTACAGTTGGCTCATTGTGAGTTAAGTTAGAGATTTCATATTGATCTTGTGCCATTAAAATTTGAGTTTCTCCGGGAAGAAAATCCTTAATTCCAGAATTAACAAATTGCTGATTTTCCGAGGTTTCAGTAACATAGTTATCTGCAACATCAGGAGCAGAATTTGCCCCAGTTTGTAATTGCGAGAAATAAGTAATATATTCTCGCTGCAATTGTGCCATTTCCTGTTTAAAAGCAGCAGTTTGCTTTGTTACTTCTGTTGGTAATTCTTGTTTAATTTCACTAACTAACTGATTAATTATACTACGACGCAACAACCAAAGTCCCAGCGCCATAGCTAAAGGAAATAAAATTATTACAAAGAGGAGAATAGTAATTAAAGTGGTTGTGCGATTAAAAGCGCGATCGACTTCTGTTTGAACTAAATTGCGAATTTGGGTTTCTTGCTGAAATTTTTGCCTTTCTTGTCGTAATATTTGCAGTTCTCGACGTTCCAGAGGCGACAACTTTTGGGCGATAATTTGCCCAGTTGACACTGTTAGTGTAACTAACTGCGGTTTTGGTTGTGCAGTTGCATCAACAGTAAACAGGGCCATTCCTAAAAGGGTTAATTTAGCCAGAAACAGATGATTTTTCATCTTCTTAAACTATTTGGTAAATAAAGCTGAGAGTTGCCCAATTATTCACATCTAAAACCCAGGTATCTGGAGGTGTGGCGATCGCTTCCGTCAGATTACCGCTAGCTTGATGTAAATCATTTAAAATAGACCGAACCACTTCTAAAGGATTTGCTAAAGTAGTTAAACGACCCAAAGCAGAAATTTTGGCATTTTCCCAAGTTTCTAAAGTTTGGGAAAAAGGCGCACGACTGAAGATTAATTGAATTTCTACCACACCGGGAGGCCCTTGGACAAACCATTTAAAAGGGCTATTATTTGAGGGAATAATAGTAGTTTCACCGGGAGTAATTACTTGAGTAGCAAAAGATTTGCTACCTTGTTCATTCAGGTTAGTTGTGGATCTAGTAGGAAGCAGAGCGATCGGACAACCATTAGCATCTATTCCCAATAAAATAAAGTAAATTGGCGCATCGCCATAATTATGTATTTTGTACTGAATTGAACTGCTAATTGGCAATTTAACGATCGCTTCTTTTGGTGCAGTTGATGATAGACTAACTTTAGGAGTAGGCCAAGGTGCCCTAACTGTACTGCGTTGCATTAAGACTTGTTCGCTGGGTGCGATCGTTTCTAAAATAGCTTGTACTCCCAACCGCGAAGAACCCTCATTTGCAGTTAAGCGCAACAACTTCGCCGCCAACAAAGTTTGCAATTTTGGCACCAAACGATTAACAGCTGTTTTTACAGCTTCTCCTGCTTCTCCAGAAGTATTAGGAATTGGTGACAAACCGGGAGAAAATAAACCATAGCTACTCTTAGGTAATGGTGCAGATATTCCTCCTAGTGAATCCGACTCTGCAAGGGCCAAAAGTGACTCAGTAGTAGAAACTCGACCTAACAAACAATCAACAGACTGTTCTCCTGCTACTACTGATGTTACATGAGGAATCCCCGAAAAAGCACTAGTAGCATCTACTCTTTCAATTCTTGCTAAACAACTATCTAATGCCACAGTCAAACTAATATTATGAGGCAGCACTCGCACAGCTTCTTGTACTAATTGCCCCACTTGCAGTTGACTAATATCATTAAGATTAGAAGAATTAACCCGTGCCTTAGCTTTTAAACCTTCATGAGAACGAATAGCTAGTTGCAAAGGAGGCGTATTTTGATTAGTCGAATTCGTTGGTGTTACAGTAGTAAACAAAGAATTAAGGCTATATTGCAGCACTTTTGCAGGTAATCCCGCCAACCACAATTGAGCAGTTTTCCCATTTTCCTCCACCGCCATTACTACACCATCAGCACTTAGCATTTCTGGAGATAAAACATGATAAGTGAGTAACTTTTGTTGAGGATTACTTTGGCTACAAATTTGCGGTTGTTGTTTATTTCCGACTAATTGTTCAACAGTTCCCGCCACTCGATTTAAGCTAATTTGGACAGTAGTAGCGGGAGTTGCTTGCCAAAGGTGCTGAGTTAAAGCATAAGTAAAAAATCCACTACTAAAACCATCTATTTGCCCTTCCGTCGCCACTTGTTCTGGTTTCGCCGCGACTAAAACAATACCAGGATCTGGGCTAATGATTTGGGAATTTTGTTTAAGTTGGTCTTGCAAAGCCAACTCTTCAGCGGTAATTTCTCCTGTAATAATTGATGGTCTAGACCTAACGCGCAGATTGCCTTGTAAAATAATCCCACCGTCAGTATAACTAGTATCTAAAACCGAAGTTACTAAGTTAGTTGAGAGCGATCGCAACAACAACCACAAAGTATCTTCCGTCAAAGCATTAACCACAGATTGGTTTTTAATTTGAATAATCCCATCAACAGGCAATAACAAATTAGTTACCGTCCATTCTTTCTGATTCTTTTGTTCTCCTAAATTGCTGCTTTCTGGTAATGTTGCTTTTCCGAAACGGCTACCATAACCGCTAAAGTGAAAAACCACCACATCACCTGGTTTTACCTGCTTGGTGAGATGTTCCAAAAAAGCGGTTTCAATATTTTGTCGAGTTGCTTGTAAATCTGTAATAGTCAGGATATCGCTGGGATGAAAACCGAAACGGTGAATTAAAAGTTCCCGTTGCAGTTCCACATCAGTCACACAACCTGTTAGTGGAGTACCGAATAAATATTGATTAATCCCAACTAGCAAAGCCAACTTGCGAGGACTAGACTGTGCTAAAGCTTGATAGTAGCGATCGCTCAACAACGACAATCCAGCCTGACTCAAGCCCAACGCAGCCAACATTATACCAGATTTTTGCAAAAAAGTCCTGCGCTTCATCATGTTGTTAGTTATTTAAATTGTTAGACGCAACGACATTAGTTGGTAGTTGGTAATTGGTAATTGGTAATTGGTAATGGGAAAAGGTTAAATATTCAACTCTTTAATTAAAAAGTATTGTACCCACTACCAACTACCCATTACCAACTACCCAACAAACAATTAAGCTTCTACTGGCACTCGCATTGCCTTTGCCAATTCAGCTGCTACCTCTGGACGGGAAAATTCGGGTGGTGGAAGTTCACCCCGACGCAGCAACTCCCGCACTTTAGTTCCTGAAAGATGAACCCGCTGTTCTGGCGTACTCGGACTCGTTTTCGTCGTTGCCATACCTTGAGTCACAGTGCAGTAAAAAGCGTGTTCAAACTTCATTGGCACAATGCCCAACTCCCCTGGCTCAAACTCATCAAAGATATACTGAGCATCATAAGTGCCGTAATAATCACCCACACCAGCATGATCTCGTCCCACAATGAAGTGAGTACAGCCATAGTTTTTCCGAACTAAGGCGTGAAAAATTGCTTCCCTTGGCCCAGCATAACGCATCGAAGACGGATTAATTGCCAAAATCACGCGGTCTTTGGGGAAATAATGTTCCAGCATAATCTCATAACAGCGCATCCGCACATCAGCCGGAATATCATCTTCTTTAGTTGCGCCTACCAAAGGATGCAAGAACAACCCATCAACTACTTCCAAAGCACATTTTTGAATATACTCATGAGCACGATGGATTGGGTTACGAGTTTGGAAACCAACTATAGTTTTCCAACCCTTTTCTTTAAACAGTTTGCGAGATTCTGCTGGGTCAATTTGGTATTTGGGAAAATTAGGATGGGCATCGCGTTGTAATAGCCAAACAGGGCCAGCTAAATTTATTGCCCCTTGGTTATATACAACTTGTACGCCTGGGTGTTTAATATCGTCAGTGCGATAAACATTAATAGCTTCATGGGCTTTGTTGTAGCGATATTTTTGGGTTAATTCCAATACACCCACAAACCGCCCATTAGGATCGTCCAAACGCACCCAATTTCCTTCTTTTAAAGGTTCTGCGACTTCTTCTGTCACCGACAAGGTAACAGGAATTGACCAAGGTAGTCCATTTACCAAGCGCATATCAGTGACGACTTGTTCGTAGTCTGCTTGCTGCATGAAACCATTCAGGGGACTAAAGCCACCAATGGCAATCATTACGAGGTCACTATAGCTACGTTCGTCGAGTTGGACGCGGGGTAAAACATCAGCTTGGGCGAGAAATTCTGCTTTTTCCTGTGCTGTAGCAATGCGATTGATTAGATGACCACCATGAGGGGCTATGCCATCGGTCGTATGACTCATAATTAATTTAGGTTTTCCGATTGTTGCTCCAAGAAATCATCCTACCAAGGATTGCTCATATTTTGAGCAATTGAGATAGTTTATTTTGGCAGGGAAAATTTTGCTGCCCTCTAAGCCAGAGTGGTCTAGAACAAGTGTAGTCAGCTTCCGACTTTTGTTTTCAGTCAAGAAAAAAGTAGCAATTAATTATTTGATTTTTGGTCTGTTTCTTACCAAAATAAAAGTTAAAACTTGGAAGTTTAAACTATTTAATTTCTCTTTAATCGATACCCAAATAGACTTTTCCAGTTTAGATGATTTAGTCAATTGGTTAAACATAGATGGCAATTCCGTCATCAAGTAACAATAGACACTTGCGGCAAACATTTGACTTTCTATAGAGCTTCTCTTATCCTAGAATCTATAATTTTTACTGAAAATATTTGCCAGCCCGATCGGGAAAAAATCATGGCTAATATATTCAGTCTCGATCGAGCAATTTTTGTAATTTTAGTATTGACTCGAAGATGCCCAAAGTTGTTTCTATCCACTCTTATCGGGGTGGTACAGGTAAGTCCAACTTTACTGCTAACTTAGCAACAACTGTTGCTTTACAAGGTAATCGAGTTGGTGTGGTAGATACAGATGTTCCCTCGCCTGGTATTCATAATTTGTTTTGCTTAGAACCTGAACAGATGAGCAAAACTCTGAATAATTACCTCTGGGGTGATATTCCCATTGAAGAAGCAGCTTATGATGTCAGCGGTAATGTTGGGTTAACTCAATCGGGTAAGCTCTATCTAATTCCCTCTAGTGTGAAACCCGATGATATTGCCCGGATTCTCAAAGATGGCTATGATGTCAGGCTGATGAATGATGGGTTTCGTAGCTTAGTTAAGACGCTGCAATTGGATTATTTGTTTATTGATACTCACCCTGGATTGTCAAAAGAAACGTTTTTGTCGATCGCTATTTCCCATTTTCTTATCTTGATTTTGCGTCCCGACAAACAAGACTATCAGGGAACTGCTGTTACCGTCGATGTGGCACGGCAATTAAAGGTTCGCAAAATGCTACTGGCTATTAATAAAGTCCATAGCAAGCTCAACCCAGAAGCGTTGAAACAGAAAGTTGAGGAAACTTACCAGGAGAAAGTTGCTGGAGTCTTTGGGCTTTCGGAAGATGTGGTTCAACTAGCGAGTGAAGGTGTGTTTTGTGTGAAGTACCCAGAACACCAGTTGAGTCAAGAGTTTCGTAAGGTAGCGCAGCAAATTGTTGAGGGGTGAGCATCATGTCTAACTTTGGAGATTTACAATCCCTGGCTAGTTCGATTACAGCCGTCACTTCACCTTTTCGGAATTATTTGACAGACTTGTACCAAAAGTATCGTAAGCTCAATGACGGTGCTGTTGCTGATTATATTCCTGAACTAGCATTGGCAAAGCCAGAATGGTTTGGCATCTGTGTGGTAACAAAAGACGGACAGGTGTTTGAAGTCGGAGATTGTGACAAGCTATTTACGATTCAATCAATTTCTAAAGCTTTTGTCTTTGGTTTAGCACTGGAGGATCACGGGCGCGAGTATGTCAATAGCAAAGTCAGCGTGGAACCTACAGGGGAAGCATTTAATTCCATTGTGCTAGATGAAGCCACCAACCGTCCCTACAACCCAATGGTAAATGCTGGAGCGATCGCAACAGCTGACTTAATTGAAGGTGAAAATGGCACTGAACGCCTGAAACGACTGCTGGAAATGTTTAAACGCTACACTGGGCGGGAGCATGACATCAATGTTCCCGTTTTTTTATCAGAAAAGGCAACAGGCTTTCGCAATCGGGCAATGGCATACCTGATGCGAAATTTCGGTATGATTAGCGACAAAATTGATGAAACCTTAGATCTTTATTTTCAGCAATGTTCGATTCTGGTGAACGCGAAGGATTTGGCAATGCTGGCGGCAACTTTGGGGAATGGCGGCGTGAATCCTGTTACGGGGGAAAGAGCGATCGATGAACGTTATGTGCAAGATGTAATCAGTGTCATGCTCACCTGTGGGATGTATGACGCATCTGGTGAATGGTGTTATCGAGTCGGAATGCCTGCCAAAAGCGGTGTTGGCGGTGGGATTACCGCAGTTGTTCCGGGAAAACTCGGCATTGGGACTTTTTCACCTCTGTTAGATGCAAAAGGGAATAGCGTTAGAGGCATTAAAGTGTGTGAAGACTTATCGCAAGATTTTGGTTTACACCTGTTTAACGCAGCAAAATCAGAACGGGATTTACAGCAATGGATTACCGGAGGTGCTGGCATTAATGATTGGTAGACAGAATATTTGGCTAAGAATTCTCAATGCTTGAAAGGAAGTAAAAAACGAACTTTAGTAATCCAAAATTTAACAATGGACTTTAATTACTTTGATAAGCTGCGGGATGAAATTTTTCAAGCGATCGATGGATATGCACCCAGCAGTAATCCAGTTTTTTACGAAACACTGCAAACTCATTTTCCCGGCAGTTTGCCAATGTCAGACTACATTAAAAACACTTACAAAACTCTAAATGCTTACGGTTTTGATAAGGGTAAAACAATCGGAATGGTGGCAATTTGTCGGGACGAAATCACCGATATTTTAATTGATGAAGTGATTAAATATTGGGGAAAAACGTTCAATTGTTGCAGTTTAGCAGGCTTTGTAATGATGGGGAAAACAGGTTTAGCCGCAGCAACAGACCACACTCCGATCGTTGATGGCATAAGGCGATTTACCTTTTATGCAATGCCCCACATTGCTATTTCCCGAAATGGTGAAATTGGCAAAGTTTACCGAGACGGTATTCAAAAAGCTTCCCATGCTTGTGGGGCGCTAGAAGCAATAGTTAAAGAACTACAATCTGGTTATGTTCCGCTAATGACCGATATGCAGGATATTGAACAATCAATTATCCGGCAAAAAATTCTTTCGACAATCAAGTATGGTGATAAACCCGATTTGGTAGAAATCACTAAATTAGCTGGTCAGATTATTTCTCAAGATGTCGATCGACTCTTAAGTTCTTTAGACAGTTCTATATTTAATTATGCAGTGATGACTGGAATTCAAATACACGGCCCATTGGACACGCATTGGATTTATCCTCAAGATTTTTATGTCGTTGGTTCTGATATTCCTGGTGGTAAGAAAAATCTAAATGAAGATAGTTATTGGAGAATTAATGAAAGTTATCATCCGTAGGGTGCGTCAGAACTAACAATTCCTGTGGCTTGCCCGAATTGTACAGTCTGACGCACCCTACCAACTAGTTATCATCTGTAAGGTGCGTCAGAACTAACAATTCCTGTGGCTTGCCCAAATTGTACAGTCTGACGCACCCTACCAACTAGTTATCATCTGTAAGGTGCGTCAG
>NZ_JBHFNQ010000083.1:0-9347 GCF_041929345.1 Floridaenema aerugineum BLCC-F46 | reverse complement strand
TTCGGTGTAAAATAATGGTAATAAATTCATTATTTTCGTTAATTAGGTCTTCTTGAGAATAGCAGACCTCTTTTTTTTTGACAACAATCGGTAAACCCCGCACGCAGTAAGGGGTTTACCGATTGTTGTCACCCCGTCAGGCCGTAGCTTTCGCCAAGGTGCAAGTATTGATAACTTAGTCTCCCAAAATATTCTTCATCCCCATCTTAAGAAAATTGCCGCTTATCCTCATGTTTACGGACACCAAGAAACAGCAATCAAAGAAATAGTTAACGGCAAAACCACCATAATTTCTACCGGAACAGGTTCAGGAAAAACTGAATGTTTCCTCTATCCTATTATTAGCCATTGTCTGCAATTACGCGATGTTGGAACACCTCCGGGTATAGTCGCTGTCATTGTCTATCCCATGAACGCCTTAGCAGAAGACCAATTAGGACGTTTGCGGGAATTACTAGCAGGAAGTGGCATTACTTTTGGAATGTATGTTGGTAAAACTCCCGAAAAAGCAGCCGAAGCAACCGGAAAACGTCTTCCCTCTGGTTCTTCTCAAGAAGATTACAAAGCAGCTATTAAAAAAGCCCAAAAAAATAAAGAAACTTACACTATTTATCCCCCAGAAGAACGAGTTTCACGGGAAGAAATGCGAAAAGAACCGCCCCGCATTCTCTTAACTAATGTCAAACAATTAGAATTACTCCTGACTCGTCAACGAGATATAGAACTATTTAATCAAGTCCAATTAAAGTTTTTAGTATTTGATGAAGCCCATACTTTTACAGGTGCAGCAGGTGCAGAAACCGCCTGTTTAATTCGCCGTTTTCGAGCATTTTGCGGTAAAACTAACAGCGAAACCACTTGTATTGCTACCTCAGCAACTATCGCTGACCCCAAACAAGGAAAAGATGTGGGAAGAGATTTTGCGGCGCGATTTTTTGGGGTAGAAAAAGATAAAGTAGTGCTAGTTGGGGAAGAATATGAACCCGATATGTGGGCAACTTCTCGAACCATACCCCCCGCGTTAGCTGGAAAAGCTAATGTACATTTAAAAAATGTTTTAGAAGCTTTAGAAGCAAAAGAACCAGGGGGTATCGTCCGTGCAATTTTTCAAGCTATGACCGGAAAAGAAATTAGTCTAAAAAACTGGCAAGAAAGTCTTTACGAACATTTAGCAGCAAACGAGTTAGTTTACCAACTTAGCGAAGTTTTAAAAACCCCTCGTTTACTAACAGAATTAATTGCAGATTTAGACAGAATAATTCAGCGTCACGTTCCCGAAACCGAAGTTTTATTATGGTTAGCATTAGGCGCAGCTTCTCGCAAAGAAGAACGCCCTTTACTACGTCCAGTAATTCACGGTTTTATTCGCGGTGTTGGTGGCGCAGTGGTAACTTTCCCTGCTAATAAATCTAATATCCCTCAACTTTGGTTATCCGCTGAAGATGCAACTAATGACTCTCAAAGTAGCGAGTTATTCCGATTACCTGTAACTACTTGTACTAACTGCGGTCAGCATTATTTTATCCATCAAGTAGCTGATTTCAAATTCTGGGAAAAAGACAAACTTCCATCTGGCGGTCAATTAGTAGAAAATCGGGTAATTTGGAAACCTCTAAGCAGCGAAAGAGGGGGAAATCGAGTTATCCTACTTGACAGATTAATTACTACTAACGACGAAGAAGAAAACAAGAAGGATTATCCAAGTTCAACTACACCAATTTATTTTTGTAGATTCTGCGGTACGCTACATTCTACTAGCCTTGAAAAATGTGATGGTTGCGGTCGAAAAGGCAATTTTGTTAAGCTTTTAGTTGTCCGTCAAAAAGTAAAAACTCCTGGTAAAATCACATCTTGTGTTACTTGTCAAGCCCTTGGTCGTTTAGGAGTGGGCGGATTTCGAGAACCAACTCGTGAGGTTCGTGCTGTAACGGTTTCTGATGTTCATGTTTTAGCCCAAAATATGATTCATCATGCCGAACATCGCCGTTTATTAGTGTTTGCTGATAACCGTCAAGATGCAGCTTTTCAAGCAGGTTGGATGCAGGATCATGCGAGGCGTTATCGGTTGCGGAGTTTGATGTGCGATCGCATTGAACAAGGCGCTGTTTCCGTTGGTGACTTAACCGCTTATTTAGATGATTTATTAAATCAAGATGAAGAACTCAGTCGCAGTTTAATTCCCGAAGTTTGGAACGTCCACCGCCAAGAAGCAGAAGGTGTCAAACATAATGAAGAACGAAAACGTTTTTTACGAATTCAAGTATTAAGAGAAATTACCACTGGGGTTAAACAACGTATCGGTTTAGAACCTTGGGGAAGAGTGCAAATTCAATATGCTGGACTTTCCCCTGAGTTACCTTTTATTTATAAATGGTCAAACTTAGTAGGAATACCGCCCCAAGATTTAATTAACGGTATTGCTGTGCTGTTAGATATTACCCGTCGAGGCAATATTTTACTCGATCGAGAAGGGAGAATCTTTTCTAAATATTGGCAAGAAGGTGACTTTGAAATTCAACGCGGTTATTTACCCCTACTTCCCGGTATTCCTAAAGCTTTGAAACTGCAACGTACCGGATCTGACGACAAAAATCGCATCCAACAATGGTTAAGTAATAAAGGCGATACCTTAGCACGTCAAGCAGCAACACGCTGGGGTATTCCTAAAGAAATAATCCCCGAATTCTACGAAGAACTTTGGCAACTTCTCAACGAAGATTTAAAATTACTTGTCCCCGTTACCCTTACAGGTTGGCGCAATCGTCCTATTGCTAATTGTACAGAAGTACGGCAAATTGATGCCGATAAATTACGCATTGCCCCCCATAAAGGAGTTTATCGTTGTCAAATTTGTCGCCGTCCTCACACTCGCCCAACTCCGAAAATGGTCTGCATGACTTGGCGTTGTCAAGGTACGCTGGAAATTGAAACCGAAAATCCTGATGATTACAATTTAATGGTATTAGACCAACAATTTGCTATGATTCGCCCCCGCGAACATTCCGCCCAAGTCCCCGCTAAAGATCGGGAAATTATTGAAACAATGTTCAAGGGAAATAGCGAATTAATTAATACTTTGGTTTGTACTCCTACCTTAGAATTGGGAGTAAATATTGGTTCCTTAGATGCTGTTTTAATGCGAAATGTACCGCCTTTACCTGCTAATTATTGGCAAAGGGCAGGTCGGGCAGGTCGGGAACATCGCATGGCAGTTAATTTAACTTATGCCCGTCAAGCAAGTCACGATCGCGCTTATTTTAATGACCCTTTAAAATTGCTTCAAGGTGAAATATTACCCCCTCGATTCAATCTCCGCAATAACTTAATGGTAAGAAAGCACGTTCATGCTGCCGTCCTCACAATTTTACAACAATTGTCTCGAACTGGGAGTAACTTAAACAAAATAGAACGTCAAGAAATTAAAGAAATATTAGATTACTGTTTCCCCAATCAAGTTAAACAATACCTCTTCGACGAACAAGGTTATGTCCGTTCTAGTCCTTTATCAGTAGACAGTCTCCAACCATTAATTAATAAGCACGAAACAGCTATATTAAATCATGTTCGTGCCTGTTTTTGTCAAGGTTGGCCCACAGAAATTCAAAATATAGTATCAGATTCAATTTTACTTAATTATATCCAAAATACGAGTAACCAACTTACCGAAGTTATTCAAACAGTTTGGCGCAGATTACAATGGGCATTAAGAAAAATGAAAGAACTCGATGATGTCCGCCAAAAGAAAGGAACTTTAGATCCTGATGAAGAAGCTTTAAGACATCGTTGTAACCGATTAGTAAAGAAACTCAAAGGTATTCAATCTCGTAGTAAGAGAGAAGCAGAAGGATATGACGATACTAATACTTATAGTGTTTTAGCATCAGAAGGTTTTCTGCCTGGTTATGGTTTAGAAGTTGGTTCGATTGTAGGGACTGCACAAGTACCACGCCATTTGGGAAATATCTCTGATTTTGAATTACCTCGCGTAGCAGCAATGGCACTTCGGGAATACGTTCCGGGTAACTTAATTTATGCTAATGGACACCGCTTTGTGCCTCGCTTTTTCCATTTAGAAGCCCAACAACAAATTATTCAATTTCAAATAGATGTAGCTAATGAAGCAATAACAGAAATTGGAGTAAAAGTCAATAATATTAGTTTAGGTTTAGGTGCAGCAACTATTCCAGCAATTAATATTTGCGATGTAGACTTACCCCATCAATCTCACATTACTGATGAAGAGAATTATCGTTTTCAACTGCCAGTATCGATAGTTGGTTACGAACAAAATCGCCATAGTGGGGGGAAAGCTTACCATTGGAAAGATAAAACTATCCAACTGCGCCAAAGCGTACATTTACGCTTAGTAAATATTGGGGTTAGTAGTTTAGTTAATAGTGGTAATTTAGGCTATCCAGTTTGTTTAGTCTGTGGTCAAAGTCGATCGCCTTTAGCGTCAGAAGCAGACCGGGAACAATTCGCCAAAGACCATCAAGAAAGGTGCAGTAAACCTGTAGAATCAGCAGGTTTCTTTGCCGATGTAATTGCTGATGCTTTAACTATCCAAGATTGTAAAAATCGAGAAGAAGCCTATAGTATAGCTGAAGCAATTCGCTTTGGCGCTTCCCGTGTTTTAGATATGGAATTGGAAGATTTACAAATACTTGCGATCGCCCAACCCGGTCTAGAAAAGGTTGATGTGCTACTATACGATCCGATGCCTGGTGGTTCGGGATTACTAGAACAAATTATTGAAAGGTGGATAGATGTAACTTCTGCTGCTTTAGATGTAGTAGTAAGATGTCCTTCTGCTTGTGATACCGCCTGTATCGATTGCTTATTTACTTACCGAAATTCTTATTACCACCGTTATTTGAATCGCCATCAAGCAGCAGAAAAAATCAATGAATGGGAACATGAATTGATATTTAGTCATGATATCCCGCCCCAATTACCTAATACGGAAACGCCTAATAGTGAAAAACCTGTTAACGATAAAGAAACAATTTTACAAGATATGCTGATTAGGGCTGGTTTTCCCACTCCAATTTGTCAAAAAACCATTGATTTAAAAAAACCTTTAGGAATTACAATACCAGACTTCTTTTATGAAGATCCAGATGAACGTACTGAAGGTGTTTGTATTTACCTGGATGGGATGAGCAAAAATTTACATGGAGATCCCGATCGACAACAGCGCGATCAAACTATTCGCGATCAACTTCGTCATGAAAATTTTGAAGTGATAGAAATTACAGTGGGGGATTTGAGCGATCGAGGAGCAATAGCAAAATATTTCTTTCGTTTAGGACGTATTTTATTAGGTAAACAGCAAGCTGCTGCCATTCGCGATTATCCTGATTGGTTTGATGTTTAATTACCTAGAGACTGATAACACCAACTTGGTCGTCGCAAGAGATTAAAAGAATCAAGATATCGAACCGCGATGGAAGCTTCTACTGTAGCAGTTGCATTAGCCAATAAACCAAAACAGTTATTATGATTCCATAAAGGATGAATAATAATCACGCTTTTATCGCCTACTTGAAAGCCTGGTAGAACACCAAATTCTTGTGGTTTACAACTGCTAAAAGATGCACAAAATGTATCGCGCAGTTGAATTGCTGTCTCTAACCAATTGTCTAAATCAGGAGGAGAAAAATCATTATCCAGTCCACAAGAGAAATGACTACTAGTTAATGCTCGCAGTAACGAAAGCCCCAAACGCCAATCAAGCAAACCGTGATAGTTCATATTGCGGTACTGTTGCAAGCAATCATAGCAGGAAGAATCGCATTTCTGGCGGTGCTCGAAGGACATGATGGCACTAGCAAAGGTATTCTGAGAATTGAGAATTTTATCTATGAGGATATCTTGCCAATGATTAGCTAGCCAGTAGGCAAAACCAGAACCATTGGCAAGGCGATCGCTAATCACAATTTCTCCTACTTTTTCCCCAGTATCCTCTAATTCAACCTGCCGCAAACCACTCACATCTAATTCTTCAGGATCGATGTCCAACTCCTGTGCTGCTACAGCACGAAGAATGAAAGCAGCTGAGTAAAAAGCAGCTTTGACGGCAGAACCCTGTGCAACAGGATCTAAGCATAAACCTTGTGGTACAGTAACAGGCTTGATTCGCAATACACCAGTCGTTTTGGGAGCAACAATAGCGATCGCTTCTGACTCTCCCTGCTTCTGGAACTTTACCCCATCATTTTTACCTTGGAATCGCTCGTCAATCCACTGATTAGGTAAAAGTTTTTCACCCTGTCCAAATGAAGCTTTTCCGATTGCTCCTTTGAACAATTGTCCGCGATTATCATTAATGCGAAACACGCGACCCGATTCAGAAAAAGCGATCTGGGTATTGGTATTACTAACTAAGTTAAAATCTTGCGGTTTTGATTCAGCTACACTGCCTGCACCTGTAATTAATACATCATACTCACTCTTAGCATCATCTCCACGATTGAGGCTGGTACGAAAAGCTAAAGGGACAGCCCATTGAAACGATCGAAATCCCTGTTCATCAGTTGCAGCACATTTTGGACAGACTGTATCTTCAAACTGATAATCAGAAGTTTCGGTATGTTGACAACGCTGACATCTCAACATCCATTTCCGCCCAGAAAGCGGTTCACCAGAAGGAACTAGCCCGTTTTTATTGTCTGGAAGTAAAGGTGCGGTGAAACCAATAGAGGTGTAAATTCGTTTATCTTTAGTCTTTTCTGAACCTGGGGCAAATTCTGCGATCGCTAAATCTAAATCTCGATCTATGGTGGAAACTTTCTGTTTTCTGGAAGGATCGTGATGGTATAAGCTGAATTTAAATTAAATTTTTCTCTTTCGACTGTTCCCGTATTTCTGGTTTTTCAAAAAGTTCAACTTTTCCTCCCCAAATCAGCTTCTCGAATCAGTTTGTGAGAAATGCGGGACAACCCTTATCCTTTAAGGCTTTTGTGGTTAGCGATCGCACATTTTGTGAGAAATGCGGGAAATATCCTGTCACTCAAGCTCAGTGGGAAGTTGTTGCAGCTTTGCCTCAAATTAATCGAGAACTTGACCCAAATCCATCTTATTTCAAAGGTAGCAAACGCCCCGTAGAGCGAATAACTTGGTTAGAAGCGGTGGAATTTTGCGATCGCCTTTCCAAACACACCAGCAAACCCTACCGCCTACCTAGCGAAGCTGAGTGGGAATATGCTTGCCGTGCCGGAACAACTACGCCATTTCACTTTGGCGACACAATTACTACAGATTTAGCTAAGTTTTCAGCCTGATATTCCATTGGCTCGAAGTCGGCAGGGTTCCAACGGTCGAAAACTTCTTCATTTTTGGGGATTTTAGGAGTAGTAACTTCAGTTTCGGGGACTTCTGTGACAAAGTTGGTGAAAATTTCTGGGGGATGGAGAGCTACATCGCAGGTTTGCGGGTTCAAAGCTTTTGCTGGTGCGGGTTCTGGTGTGGTGATCTGTGGTGTTAGGTTTGCGGGTTCGGAGAATAGGTTGAAAAGTTCTGCCTTCAATTCTGCAACTACGGTTGTAGGCAACTCGCTAACCAAAGTCTTGAGGGACTCAATAATCTTTACAACCTTAGTTTGCTGAGTTTTCAGAGCCTTAATGCCGTCACGCAAAGTTGCTGCTTGTGCCAGTAATGTTTCTAGTTCTGTTTGCTGGGTTGTGAGTTCATTGGCAAAGATTGATAGCATGGTTTTACCTCATTTAATAATTTTGGGGATGTAGGGCGATCGTTGTTTTCCAGGCACTCGATCGCCCTAACTTTTTGTGTGGTTTGCTCAACCACTTATAAATCATATCACTTGTTTACAGTGAAATGATTGTTTTTAATCCCAATTTATATTAGATTATTCGCTGTTTACAAGTGAATCAGATAAGCGAAAATGATATATCACTTGTAAACAGTGGTATGAGACGTAATCAGACGAGCGGTAATCAGGTCTGTTATGATATCAATTGAATATGATTCACAGTAAACAAGCGAATTAAGCGAATTATGCCTAACCCTAATCCGGTTCAGAATGAGAAATTGAAAGCTAAACAGTTTAAGAAAGTCATTACCCCAGATGGAGAACTGGCTGAGAAACCATGTGCTGTGCGGTTGCCAAAGGATATTGATGGAATTTTGCGCCAGTTCCCCGATCGCAATGAGTTTCTTAGAGAGGTAATTACAAAAGCTGTTAAAGAACGAGTAGCTGGTTAAGAAAGCGCTCGCTCACCAATGCTTTCCGAGAGAAAGTGAAAGCAGCAGGGTAATCAAAATTTACCCACTGGAAAAGTTGTGGGTAATGGGTAATTGACCAACCTAATCATGTTAAATAGTGCCAAAGTTATGAGCGTTATCGATTTAAAAACACTTTACGAAACTGATGGTTTTAAGTGGTTAGAGTCAACCATCGAATTACTAAAAAATCGGCAGTTTAATGCTTTAGATTTAGAAAATTTAATTGAGGAATTAGAAGACTTGGGAAGAAGTGAAAAACGCACAACACTTAGCCTTTTAAGGAATATTACCGAACATTTATTATTTCTTCAATACTGGGAAAGGGAAAGAGAATATAATTCTAATCACTGGAAAAGAGAAATATATAATTGGCGCGTTGATTTAGAGCAACAACTGACTACTACTCTCTTGAACTATTTGAGAGAAAATCTAAATTTAGTTTACCAACGTGCGCTCAAGTCGGCAAATTTAGAAACGGGAGATACGGTTGAATTTCCTTCGGAATGTCCTTACTCTCTTGAGCAATTACTCGATCTCAATTGGTTCCCTAATTGACTGTTCGGACATCGGCGTGAGCGCTCAGTCGAACGCTGAGCGTCGCGTTTTGAGGTTTTTGGGTCTGGAATGCGTGGTTGCTTTGTCATGGCAGATTCCATTATAGCTTGATTATGCAAACTGCTAATCAAATTTTACCAACATTATTCCACTCTGGTTCCCACTGCCTAATCAAATCATCCTCTAACTTAATCCTATCAGCTTCCTGAAGACAAACAATCCAACCAATATAAATTTCAATTCCCTTAGTTTGCAAGTATTCCTCAATATTCTCGCAACCATTAGCTTCAAATAACTCGTACCTAGATTCCATCTCTGATGCCATATCAGCCAAAATACCAATAGCCGATTTACTATCTTTGACTATTGGACAATACAACCAAGGCAGATTAGCAAATTGATTAAACTTAGTTCGTTTGGGATCGACAATAATCAACTGCGCTTGTTGTGGTAAATAAGACCAGATGATACTAGCAATAATCGCCTTCAGTAATTCAGTTTTTCCACTTCCAGTAGTACCACCAATCAAAAAGTGACAGGTATCAGTA
>NZ_JBHFNQ010000082.1:0-2170 GCF_041929345.1 Floridaenema aerugineum BLCC-F46 | reverse complement strand
TTTTTCTAGAGTGTTCGTTGGCAAAAGTTCCAACGACACACTGAGAACGCCAGTAACTCTGGATACGCTGAGAAATCTTATGGTTTCCTAGCGCAAGAATCCCCAACTATAATCTCCGATTTAGTTGGGGTGCGTTCAAACGGTAAGTAAGTTTTTTCATTTACAACTCCTGTAAACATTCGAGAATTTCTTTGGATTCAATTGAGTTAAAACCCTGAAGCTTTCCATCTTGCCAGCAGATTGTGACTCGATCGCCATTTGGGGTGATACTCCTCGCTTGAGCTAAATTCAGCCATTGCTTGCCAGTGAAGCAAAACACGGCTTTCTCCTTTATAATTAGCGTCATGATAATGTCCTGATAGGTTTAATGTTGCATATTGAATGCGATCGCAAAAAGCAGAGTTAATGCGATCGCATTTTTTTGCTTAACTCTTGGCTAAGAAATCAACGATTAAATCTTCAAATTCCTTCGTAATGAAATAACTCACCACCTCAGGGGAAGAATTGGCAATAATTAGTGCTGCTCTATCAAAAACCACCTTTTTCCATTCTTCCCTATCGTCAGTTACTTGATCAGTTACTTGATCTAGCGCGTCAAGAGCGTTTGCCAATGCCAAAGACACCAAAGCTAACACCAAATTACTTTGAGTTATTGGTGGCTTCAGACGGAGTACTGGTAAAGTAGTAGTATCCAAGAAAAGCTGTTTAGTGTTAGATAATGCTTCTTGGAACAGAGGTATAAATGTTTCATCGTTTACCTCAATAACCATTAAGTCCGCACCATCAACTTTACTAGCTAAAGCGTCAATAATTTCGGTTTCTATCTCTTCCACCGATTCGACTACTGTGTTTTTAGCTTCAATTTCTCTCACTTTGTAATCACCTCCAAATGAATGTAAACCCAAAAAAATGGGTAAAATCGAATGTCCCAAATAGTTACATTGGAAAGTTTAAGTCGGTCTAAGTAAGCGCCAACCATCATCGTGCGCCAACTAAATCCATAAGAAAGATCGTTAATTTTGATAGTTACCTCCTTGGGTAAAATGTTCATCCAATTTCTGAATTAGTTTTGCCCACAAGATTGAATTGTTTTGGTTAAGAAGTGCGATCGGACCGAAGACAAAAAGATCCGATCGCTGCTTTTTGGATCATGAAATGCGTGTACTGTCTATGAACACAAAATCAGAATTTAGACCATAGATTCTCCTTTTACTATTTGGTTAATTTGTCCTGTTAGACTTTCCCCCTCTTGGGCTCTGAAATTACGTTGGCGTAGCCTGCCGTAGGCATATCGCACTTTTCGCACTTCAGGAAATGGGGACACTCGCCGTCGGAAAGTAACAGGTAACAGATAGACAGCTGTTGACCGTCACAGAACAGGTTGGTTCTGAGGGTATCTGTTTCAATAATGTATCTTACGTAAGATACTACTATAAGTTATCATCTTATGTAAGATGTTGTAAAGAGTTTTCTGTTATTCTTGTATGGAAGTTATCTTATGGAATTAGAGAATGGGGAAAAAAGTCAGTCCAAAAACATATACC
Source organism: Floridaenema aerugineum BLCC-F46 (assembly GCF_041929345.1). Taxonomy (NCBI): domain Bacteria; kingdom Bacillati; phylum Cyanobacteriota; class Cyanophyceae; order Aerosakkonematales; family Aerosakkonemataceae; genus Floridanema; species Floridanema aerugineum. Next base: position 626 of record NZ_JBHFNQ010000082.1, on the reverse strand, counting down.
GAAGGGAAAACCAAGGTAACACTGGGTCTGACTCCAACGGCGGTGAAATTTTTGGATCAACAGGCACAAGCTTTAAACCTAAGCCGATCAGAGTTGATCGAGCGATTTGCGCGGGGTCAAATCCCATCAACCGTAGAGAGTCAATTTCTGGGGGAATCTTGCGCCAGCTGATTGAACAGGCTCGCGACCAGGTGGCAACGCATATTAGAGAAGCAGAAAGACTAAATAAATCAATAGCTGAGTGGGAGAGCCTTTTAGCTGAGCTAGAGCGAAGAATTTCGGAAAACCCATTCGACGGAAATTAAATAGGGTGAAAAAAAGCCATCGGACCTTCTCGCGCCGATGGCTTATGCTTTGTCCCCTTGTGCCCCAAAAGTACTAAATATGGATGAACTATTTGATACCACCCGCTACACCAAAGTTAAAGTACGTCACCCCGACGATATAGACATATATCCAGAGCTTATGAATTCACCCGTAGAGGATGACAGTTCACCCGTAAATTCACCCGTAAGTTCCCAAAGTGTTCACCCGTTGTATAACAGTGATACAACGGGTGAACTGTCACAGGGGCAAAATGGAAGTACGGGTGAACTGTACCAATGGACTGAAACCTACGAACGCCG
>NZ_JBHFNQ010000081.1:0-1053 GCF_041929345.1 Floridaenema aerugineum BLCC-F46 | reverse complement strand
AGGGGATGGGGCTTGTAACTAACCAGAGAAACTGGTTGAAACATCTGGGTTATTGACTGAACCCTGCTCCTGAGTCCCTTGGGTAGAGGAGAGAAAATAATCGTCGCGAATATTCTTGGCAGCATTCAAATCGGCATGAGTTTGGTGTCCACAATTTTTGCAGTGGAACCTAGACTTATGCCGATTTGTCTTTTTAATATGCTTACAAATATTGCACTTTTGAGAAGTGTAACTAGGATCGACATGAACCACTCTTTTCCCTAGCGCAATAGATTTGTAAGTGAGAAATTGTTCTTGCTGATAGAAAGGCCAACTACTCAACCATTTATTGACTTTTTTGCCTCGATTCTGAGTCCGAATACTAGACAAATCTTCCAATACAAAAACTGAAACATTTGGCTGATTAGCTATTTTCTTACTTACACAATGATTCGTATCCCGCATGAACCGCTTCTCACGACCAGACATCGCTTTTAATCGACGTTTGGCACTGCGAGTGCCTTTTTGCTGGAGCTGGCGACGATTGTATAAGTATCTTCTTTGTACTTCTCTAATCTTGTCAGAACTAAAGAATTGACTATCAGAAGTAACAGCTTGATGGTACAAACCTCGGTCAATGCCTTGAGTTTTTCCATCAATATGTTGTGGGTCTGCTGTCTCAAAAACTAAACGCACCCAAAACTGTTTGGTGTGTTTAGTGTAAGTAACAGTTGCGCCACAGAAATTCCAAGTCTCAAACACTTCTTTGAAGTATTCTGGAACATCAAGAATTACACTAACTCGCTTCCCAATGCAACTAAGAGTTAACTGCTTACCTCTTAGCGTCATGGTTCGCTTGTCATACCTTAACCCTGACGTTGGTTTCTTTCTGGGAGTTCGCTTAAACTTGGTAGCTTTAACGGCTTCTAAAGCATTATCCCTAACAGTTTGTACCAAAGCTGAAGGCACTTCATGAAATTGTTCTCTAAGTGAACGATATAAATCCTTATGTGCCTTGTTTTTGTTGTAAGTTTTGTTAGCTAATGACCAGTCAACATGAGCATTAAATATTTC
>NZ_JBHFNQ010000080.1:0-12056 GCF_041929345.1 Floridaenema aerugineum BLCC-F46 | reverse complement strand
GCCTGTACCGCCATAAAAGATGTCGTTTCCTTTTTGTCCCCAAAATGTGTCGTTTCCACCTTGACCGTAGAAGATATCCTCGTAGTCTCCTCCAGTCATTTGGTCATCGAATTTTGAGCCGCTGATGATTTCGATATTTCCAAGGATATCTACAGTACCAAAACCATCTTGAACTTCATAAATGTCAGAATCAACAAATTTCTTAGCTTGTACATTAATTCCACTTTCACTAGTGGAATAATCAGCAGTATCTTTTCCTTCTCCACCGTCTAAAAGGTCATAACCTTTGCCGCCGATTAATTTGTCATTACCATTATTGCCTTGCAAAATATCATTTCTTTCTTTCCCATCAATTGTGTCAGCACCAGTAGTACCTTCTATCCAGTCATCATCTTCTGTACCGGGACGCATTGATGTGTCTTTGCTAGGGAAATAGTAACCTTTAGGGTGTAAGTCGTAGAAAAACTCCTTAAAACTACCTTTGATATCATCACGTTCTACATAACTATAGAAATCATGCTTGCCTAAGTTACCTTGAACTAACCCTTGCAGCATTTGGAAAATCTTTGAAGCTTTAGTGATAAGATCATCCGATGTAAATTGCAGTTTGGCGACAGGATCTAATGGATCGAAAATATTCTTGCCATAAACATCAAGAAATTGCCCCGCTTGAAAGTAACTGGTAGGAGAGCCAATTGCTAGAGTTCTAACACGAGATGGATTAATATCAGAACTCATGTCAATTAAGCCATCTTCAAGAAAAAAGTTTCCTTGAGAGTAACCTATTAGAATTAAAGAGTTATTGGGATTTTCCTGCAACCGATTAATGGCATCACCAGTCCATTGAGGATTTAAAGCTTGACTTTTATCTGGGGATTTGTACCAAAATTGAGCTAGAGATTCTTTAAAATCATCAGGTAATGCTTCAATAACACCATCATAAACCGCATCCCAAGGCGCTGGAATAAAATTGGTGAGAAACTGGACTGCTTCGGCTAAAAGTTCGCCACTTGATAAAGCGTGTAAAGGATCTTCAAAAACTAAATTTATAAATCCTAAAGTATCTTCAGTAATTCCAAGACTTCCTTCTGGTTCTCCAGTAATAATACTTTTGAATAAATCTCCAAAAACATCATCTATTAAATCCTTCAAGTTTTGGTCTTTTACTTTTTGAAAAAACTTAAACATTCCTGTGATTGAAATATTATCGACCAGTTTATCAAGAAAAACTGAAGTAGCTGCTTTAAATAGCCCTTTTATAATTTGGTTGGCTACTGTTTCAGCAATGTTACCCGTAAAATCTGATTCGTTGTAGTAAGGTGTAAAGATAACTGAACCTTCGTATCCTAATTCAGGTATAATTTCATTTCCCTTTAAATTGAAGATATCATCAATTTTTTGCTTCTGTTTGTCATAGTCTGGGGGCGGAGTTAAAATTCCGTTTATGAAAATAGCTTGACTTTTGCCACCTTGTTCAATGAGTTTATTGTAAACAGGTTCAAATTTAAAGTTAGGAGTAGACATGATTATTTTTCCTCTTGTTAGTTACAAATTATTGTGAATATGACAAAGTGGAACTATCGACATAGCGATCGCATTAGCAATAAGTGTCGTAAAGTGAATATTGTGGTGAGCAAATAAAGGTTAGGTTGGCGCGATTACACCAAAACAAAGAACTGAATACCTACGATTTTCTCGCTTCAAAACCTAAGATATTTGTGAGACAACTGGTTCTACAACTAAGGTCAGATTGTCGATGCCAACTACATAAACCATTTGACCAGGAAATAAAGTAATTTCTTGCTTACATCGAGCAAACCAGTAAGATCCTCTAAAACTTACTCTTCCGCGTCTCAGAGGTTCTATTACCTGCTCTACAATTGCTTCATTCTCCAAATAGTTGTAGCTAGAATCAACCCAATAGTTTTTAGCCAAATCTAGTCGTGTGTCCTGAATTTCTGAAGCTAGAAAACTTCTAAAAAATTTGCTGACCTCTTCCCATAACTTCACGAGTTTTGACCTCACTCAATTCAAAAATTACGAGAACCACGATAGCCAGATATATTAGCAAGATCGCTCAAAGAACGCATACCTCTGTATTGTTGACCGTTAATTTCCCAAGTAGGATATCCTCTAACATTTGCTTGGCGACATAGGTCTGGTTTGGCATTTTGGCCTCTAGGATCGCACTCAATATATCTGATTAAATTAAAAGCCTGTGAGCCGAAGATTTGCTTCTGTCTGGTACAATAAGGACACCAGTATGCACCGTACATTTTTGCTTTTTGTCGCCGTAAATGTTTAGCCAAACCTATTTTTGCCGACTCAGATGTAGTTTTTACACCTGAGCTTTCTGGATGGAAAATAGGTATCTTGGAGTTAATTACTCCTTGCTGTTGTGCATAGGCTATAGTACAAAATGTAGTGACCATAGCGACGAAAGACAAACTAATAATCTTGGATTTCATTGAATACTTACTCTGACTATTTTTTCTGTTATTTTTAATAACCCAGACAGGTTGTTATCAAGGTTTATAAATATTCTTGACTCCTCTACTTAAAATGTAAATCCTTAAAGTTCATAACTTTTTATTTAGATAAGTAACTGCTGGATTCTGATAGTTCATAAAATTCATAAAATTCATGCTATGCTTATAAATTAATATTAAAATTAGGGTAAATCGTGGATATTCAAGCAGCACTGACCCTGCTGGAAAATTTGATGGTAGAACAGGAAAGAGAAGATTTAAATTCTCTGCAAAGGGAAATTATTTGCAAATGTTGGTCAGGTCAGACTTATGATGATATGGAAATTCAGGGATATGCTTCTGGCTATGTAAAAAAATATGCTGCTCCCAATTTATGGAAGCTACTCTCGGAAGTCACAGGAGAGGCGGTTAGTAAAAAAAACCTAAAAATAGTGCTGATCGAATTACAAAAACGGCGATCGTCTTGCCCTGAAGAAACACCAGAAGGGAAGGAAGTGCCAAAGCTAATGAACAACACACATTTCTGTTGGGCAGATGCACCTGATGTTTTGGTATTTTTTGGACGCGAGAAAGAACTAGCGACGCTGGAACAGATGATTAAACAGGGCTATCGCTTGGTGACATTACTGGGTATGAGGGGTATTGGCAAAACGGCTTTGGCTGTGCATTTATGCACAAGGTTTTTTGGTGAGTTTGAATATGTAATTTGGCGAAGTCTAGATCGTCAACTACCCCCACCTTTGACAGAATTGTTGGATGATTTGCTGCAAGTTTTATCCGATAAGTTGCAGATTGATAATTCTATCAATATAGGCGATCGCTTGACCCTACTAATCAAATATTTATCCCAACATCGCTGTCTGTTGATATTAGATGCTTATGAAAATTTATTCAGTAGTGGCAAGTTGGCAGGTCATTATTTAAAAGACTACGAAAACTATGGCGAGTTACTTAGACGAGTAGGGGCAGCAAAACATAATAGTTGTTTAGTGCTGACTAGTTGGGAAAAGCCCAGAGAAGTTGTTTTTTTAGAAAGAGATACCCAAGGTATTGTATCTGTAAAACTTGAAGCTTTAGAAACAGCAGCAGCTAAGGAAATTTTTAAACAACACAATTTGGCTGATGAAGATAAATGGGAGGAACTGATCGATCGCTACGAAGGAAACCCTTTAGCTTTGAAAATAGTAGCTGCTATGTTGCAAAAAGATTATGCTGGAAGTGTGTCTAATTTTTTAGAGGAATTCACCCTTTTTTTGGGTGATATTCAATATCTGTTATATCAGCAATTTAATCGTTTATCAGAGGTAGAACAAAAAATTATGTACTGTTTGGCAATCAGCCAAACTCCAGTTACTCGCCATCAGATTAGAGATACTATTCAGCCACAAGTATTGAGTTCAGAAATGCTTGATGCTTTGGAATCTTTACGAAGACGATCGCTATTGGAAACAGTTAAAGCAGAAAGCAAAGCTTTATTCACTCTACAGCCAGTCGTAAGAAAATATCTAAACTTGCAATTTCGAGGGCGCTAGTACTATGAGTTACTGCTTTAATCCCAACTGTCCAAAACCTAACGATTTTCTAAATGCCAATCTACTTATATGTCGCAACTGTGGCACAGAATTGCTGTTGCAAAATCGCTATCGAGGTATTCAATTACTTGGTAAAGGTGGCTTTTGTAAAATTATTGAATTAGATGATAACGGTAAGCGGAAAGTTGGCAAAATTCTGTTTAACAACTATTACAAAGCGATTGAACTGTTTCAACGGGAAGCAGAAATTTTGAAACTGCTCGAACATCCAGGGATTCCCAAAGTAGAGCCGGATGGATACTTCACTTTCTCAGTGAAAAATCAAAAAGAGCCTTGTCATTGTCTATTAATGGAAAAAGTTGATGGCTTGAATTTAAAAGATTGGCAGAGCGATCGGCAAAACCAACCCATCACTCAAGCCCAAGCAATTGATTGGTTAAAACAGCTAGTAAAAATTTTGGACTACCTTCATAAAAATAGATATTTTCATCGAGACATTAAACCAGAAAATATCATTCTTAAACCAGACGGTCAACTCGTATTAATTGATTTTAATGCTGTGAGGGAAGTTACAGATACTTATTTGGCAAAAGTAGGAGTAAGCCGAGATATTACTCAAATTGGTTCTAAAGGTTATATTCCCCTAGAGCAAGTTAGCAGAAGGGCAGTTCCTCAATCAGATTTTTATGCTCTTGGTTGCACCTTTATTCACTTGCTAACAGGTATACATCCTATAGATATTGATGACGAACCAAAAACAGGTAAATTGAACTGGCGACAGTATGCACCCCACATTTCGTTGCCGCTAGCTGAATTAATTGATTGGTTAATTGCTCCCTTACCAGAGCAGCGACCTCAGAATACCCAAGTTATTTTACAACATTTGGTAGAGATTGAATCTTTGATTACAAATCAGAATTCCATTCCAATTAGGGAATCTCTTAAATCTGTAAATAAATTTTTTGGCGAACAAATTTTAACGCTTGTACAAGTTCACTTGTTAAAAGTCAGGATAGCAGTAGCAGCAATATTGGGACTGAGTGGCTTATGGCTGTTTTCGCCAATGTTGGCTGATTCTTTTAACCGAAATGGCTACAAGTACTATATGAATGAAGAATTAGAAAAGGCGAGATTATATTTTAGTTTAGCCGTGCAACTTAATCCTCAATTTTGGGAAGCTCACTTCAACTTGGGGGCTACTTGTGAAAAGCAGGGAAATTTAAAATGTGCTCGCGCTCAATATCAAATTGCAATACAAGAGCAAGACAAAGATACCGCTGCTGCTGCTATTAACAATCTGGGACGGTTGGAAATTTTCGATAGAGAGTATAACCGTGCTATTTTGCTATTTTTACAAGGCATAAACCAAACTAAAGAGACGGCAATAAAATCCGATTTATACAAAAATATTGGCTGGGCGAATTTCCAACAAAAACGATATATTGAGGCTGCAAAGTACCTGCAAACAGCAATTAAACTCGCTCCTGATAAGGCTTCTCCTTATTGCCTGATGGCACTGGTTTTTCAATCCCAAAATAATTTAAAAGCTGCGATTCCTCATTGGAAAAAGTGCCAGACAAACGGATCAAAAAAAGACAGTCCACTGATTAACCCAGAAGAAAAAATGTGGAAGATTATGGCACTTAAGCACTTACAAACTGTAAGTCTCCAGCAAGAACGATAAAAAACCTGGCTCTGTTGAACCAGGAATACAAACTGCTTATTCTACATCCGTTAAAAGATAAGTTTAATTTTCCTTTTCCAGTTCAGCTGAATCAGGACGGTAGCTGGTGGGAACTCTACAAGTGCATTTTTCAGCTATCGAGTCGTCATCCCTCATCATTGTGCTTGAGCCGATGGAACCAGCCATAGAGGGCTGAGCAATCAACACTGTTTTTCCATCATGTCCAGAACTTGCTGTTGCCAACATGAGTGATAATGTTACAAGAGTAATGGTAATTTTTTCTAAATTACTGAACATAATTGATTTGCCTTGTTTTTTGTTGAATTTAATCCAACTTTAAATGACACTAAAATCAGAATAAAACTAACAAAAATGCAAATCATTGTTAGCAAGTGTTAGTAATTTGTAGTAAATTGGTTAGTAACGTCTTTTAGTTATATTTGATATGCAAATAAATCAACTCGTTAAGCAAGCCGCAAATACCTGGAAGCTAGAAGAACTATGCGTAGATCTCAGTAATACCAAGCAGATTTGTCAAAATAGTCGTAGGAAACTCAGCCTAACCGGAAAAGAAAACGACTGTCTTTGTGGATTACTATGTGAACTTAGTGTTCAACAAATTGCTAACTTGTTGAAGATTAATTATGGTGGACTAAGAGTAGAATTAAGTAGAGGATTATATCGATATATTGAAGAATTATATGTTCAGAAAAATTATCAAGCAGAAATCACAGCTAGGCAAATTCCTCTAGGTCTTGAGGAGTTAGGATACAAAAGGATAGAGCCACCACTAAATGAAGAAAGGGCAAGTTTTAGAATAGTTTTAGAGTTTTCTCAAATAGATATTCAGCAATTGGAGTATTGGTCTGATAAATTAAAACAAATTCCGGGTAATGCTTCTATGAGATTGGAGAGAATTGAGCGCAATAGCATAGTCTTAGTTTTTAATAGTACCCAAGCCGGGATTGAGCAAATTCAAGCTTTGTTTAGAAGTGGGGAACTAACAGAGTTACTGGGCGTACCAGTTCAGGATGTGCGTGTTGAGTCAGCACAAGAAGTTGCAATGGAAGCTGAGGAACAAATTCCCTACTATTCATCTATCAATTTGTTCGAGTGGCTTCAGAATAACTTTGTTGAGGCAACTCAGGCAGGATGGCAAACAATTGCTGAGATTTTTAGTATAACAACACTAAGTCCTGCTTTTAGGTCAAATGCTGTTCAACGAGCTAAAGAGATTCAACTAGGCGATCGCACACTAGCTTTAATTCTCGATTTGGAGGTTCTCCAAAACCAACAAATTAGTATATTCATCGGTGTGTATCCTCTTAGTAAAGAAACTTATTTGCCAGAAGATCTTAAAATCGTAGTTTTTTTTGATTCTGGAGAACCTTTAGAATTCCCAGTTAATGACAACCTTCAAGGCTTTAGCCAGGAGATTTTATTTTCTCCAGAAGAACAGTTTAGTGTCCAAGTAACTTCAGGTGACGACAGCGTTACTGAAGATTTTGTCATTTAACCTTATCTCTGGAGTTTTGAAAAAAAGCAATGGCAAAATTAATATTTTTAAAAGTCAATAGGGGCAGCTTTGAGCAAGGATTTGATGTCACCTTCCAGATGGCAAAAGAAGGTCAGTCATTTTCAGCGGTAAAGGATTACAAATTACCGGGGGCATCAACAGATATTACGAAAATTTATGAGCAGTGGCGCACTGATTATTCATCTCTACAACGTGGTATTTTCTGGCGAAATAAAGAAAGAGTAGGAAGACAAATTGGCAGTGGTTCTAATAATGTTACTCAAATTAAGGAAAACTGTCGTCATTCCTATCAAGATTTAGTAAATAACGTTCAGGCATGGCTCAATCAATACGGCAACGGTAATATTGAATTTAGCAAATTTAGGGATAGATTACTACAAGAACTGGGAGATAGCAAAGGAAAAAAAGAAGAAGTTCGGGTATTCATTCAAACAAAAGATAGACTATTGAATAAACTTCCCTGGCATGAATGGAGTATATTTTCTGAAAGTCGCGCCAAGGTAGAAATTGCCCTCAGTCCACCGGACTTTGACCGAGTTGAAAGAGAGATAGTCACTGATAAAACTAAGCTCAAAATCTTAGCAATTTTGGGTGATCGCGAAGGAATCGATCTCGAACAAGATCGTGCTTTTCTAACGGAAGAGTTACCAGGTGCAGAAGTAAGCTTTCTTCCAGAAGTACCAGAAAATTCCCGTCAGATTGTTAGCGATTACCTTTGGAACGAAGACTGGGATATTTTATTTTTTGCGGGACACAGTTCAAGTGAAGATGCCAAAGGTCGAATCTATACAAATAAGAACAAAAACGAATATTTGACAGTTGATAAATTAAAACCTGGACTAGAAAATGCTATAGAACGAGGTTTAAAACTAGCAATTTTTAACTCTTGTGACGGGTTGCAATTAGCTTACGACCTTGCCAAATTGAACATACCACAAATCATTGTGATGCGCGAACCTGTTCCAGATCGAGTAGCTCAAAGATTTTTGAAGCACTTTCTCAGAGCATTTTCTAGCGGAGAATCTTTATATCAATCCGTCTGGAAAACCAGAGGAATTTTGCAGACAGAAGGCTTAGAGGATGAATTCCCAGGTGCTAGTTTGCTGCCGATCGTCTGTCAAAATCCAGCAGAAGTTTCTCTCGTTTGGCCTAAACAACAGACTTCGCAAGACAAAAGGAATGAAGAGTTAGCTGGACTGCGGCAAAAGCTTTTAGTAGCGAAGTCAATTCGAGACTTACAAGATATATTGTTAAGGGTAGAGTTTTTTCTATCAAAATATCCTAAATATCCCGAAGGGGAACTTTTAAAATATGATCTAGAAAAAGCGCTTGAACAAGACAATATTAAGGTAAAAAAAACAGAGCAATTTACTGGTATTCTTAAGGGTCATTCAGACATCATTAAATCAGTCGCTGTTCACCCTAACGGTGAAATTATCGCTAGTGGCAGTCTCGACCAAACTATCAAATTGTGGCACCTGGCAACTGGAGAACTTCTCCACACCATCACCGGACATTCTGGCGGCGTTACTTGCGTTGCTTTCAGCAGCAACGGACAAATTCTTGCTAGCAGCAGCGCTAATCCAGATGGAACAATTAAATTGTGGGATACTGAAACCTGGAAACTAAAAGGTACTCTTAAAGGCGATGATTGGGTTGTTCTTTCTGTATGGTCTATTGCCATCAGTCCCGATGGTAAGACTCTAGTCAGCGGACATCATGCAGATAGTACCGTCAAAGTTTGGAACTTAGAAACTGGGGAACTGCGGCACACTCTTAGAGGTCATGTTTGGGCTGTTCACTGCGTAGCAATTAACCATGATGGACAAACTATTGCTAGTGGTAGTTTCGACAGCAATATTAAGATTTGGAATGCCTATACTGGCAGACAAATTCGCAACTTAAACGGCCCTGGCGAAGGTCCGGTAGGTTGGACTCGTTCTTTTTTTAGCGATAACAGCGTTTATTCGGTTGCCTTCAGTCCAGACGGACAGACTCTGGCTAGTGGCGGTGTCAAGCAACCTATCAAACTTTGGCGTTTAAGCAGTGGAGAAGTTAAAACTACTTTGATAGGACATACAGATGATGTTTACTCGGTTGCTTTTAGTCCTGACGGAAAACTCCTTGCCAGTGGCAGTGCAGACCGCACTATCCGTATTTGGGACTTATTTACTGGAGAACCTATTGACACTTTAGGGCATTCAGATACAGTTTCTTCTGTGGCGTTCAGTCCAGATGGACAAACTCTAGTGAGCGGCAGTAATGATATGACCATCAAAATTTGGCATCTATAATCCTAACTTTACCCTGACAGAGTTAAGAACTGATGGATTTAGATTGCGTGCAATTAACGGTTTAATTTGTTGATGTTCCCGTTGCAGAAACTTCCAGTGTATATATAGTGTTGTTATTGCGCTCGCTGGGAAACACCCGAATAAAGTAAGTTCCTGCACCTAATGGTCTGTTGATTGCCGTTGAAGAAGAACTGGAGTTAGCGTATAAAATTTCATCTCGCTCCAATTGACCATTATTGTTTCGATCCAGAATAAGTTGTACGTAAGTATACTCACTTAAACTGCTCAAAGATAGTTGGACGTTGCTGGTACTGTCTAAGTTAAAACGGTAGTAATCTTCAGGGTCAACACTACCTACGAAATCATTATAAGTGCGAGTCTCTTTGAGATTGCCGATGTTAAGGGCTTTACCGAGAGTGTTACCCGGATCGACTGAGTTAGTTTGAACTGGTGTTGTGGAAACTTCTAAAGTATATTTTGTGTTGTTATTGCGATCGCTGGGAAACACCCGAATAAAGTAAGTACCTGCACCTAATGGTCTGTTGATTCCTGTCGAAGAAGAACTAGAGTTAGCGTATAGAACTTCATCTCGCTCCAGTTGCTCGTTACCATTCCGATCCAAAATTAATTGAACATAAGTATACTCGCTCAAGCCACTAAGGGACAATTGAAAGTTACTCGTAGTATCTAGGTTAAAACGGTAGTAATCATCCAAGTCAACACTTCCTACGAAGTCATTGTAAGTACGATTATCCTTAAGAGTTCCTATATCCAGAGCTTTGCTGAGAGTATTACCAGGATCTACAGTAGATGAGGAAATGCTATTATCAGTTTGCTCTTTTTTAGTCTGATTATCTAATTGTGACGGATTGATTGCTTGAGAACTGCTTTCAGCATTATTTGTTGGAGTTGTTGTAGGTATTGGCTGATTAGAAAAGTTTTTCTCCTCCAACCCAGGAGTACTAGTTGGCAGTGGATTACTATTGACAGTATTACTGGGAATCGGAGGTGCAATCGGTTGACTTGAACCAGAAGTTATGTTATTTACAGTTGAATTAGATACAAAATGCAGATAGATTTCCGGCCCTTTTGCTAATCCCACTAGAGAGATTGCACTAGTTGCCAGCAATGATAAACCTACTTTAATTTTTGTGAGCAACTCAGATTTAGCTGAGCGTTCAATTGGAATTGGTTTCAGTGCTTTTAAGGCAGAAGTTGCGTTAGTAAAGCGCTTTTTCAGGTCAGGTTCAACCATCTTTTCCAGCCAGCTAATAAAGCGGGGGTTGATGTGTTCGGGAATCTGCTTTTGAAACCGGATGCGATAGCGATCGCGCTTATCAAGTAAGTCTTGTATTGTCGTAGTTGTTTTCCCAGTCAGCAAGCAGATTAGCGTTGCTCCTAAACTATAAATATCTGAAGATTTAGTAAGTTCATGTAAGTGTTCGGGAGGCATAAAACCAGGCGTACCAGCTATTATGCTGCTTTCACTGCTTGCCTTACCACCAAGACAACTAAAACCAAAGTCAATGAGGTAAACATTGAGATGTTCATCAACTAAAATATTTTCTGGTTTAATGTCCCGATGGAATACTGGCGGAATATAATTTTGTAGCTCAACTAAAATTTCTAGAGCAGCCACCGCAATTTGCTTGATTTGTTCTGGCTTTAATGGGCGTATTTCTCCTAATGATCGAGCATTTTTATATTCTTGAACTAAACAAAAGCCATCTCTATTTTCAAATGAGTCTAGGTAACGTGGAATGCCAGAATGGTTCAGTTTTTTCAATAATTCAATTTCACGTTCATAAGCTTTAAAACCTGACCAGCTAGAACCTGACTGAGCAAAGCAAAACTGCTTAATTACAACCTGCTGTTTCTGGCTCAGATGAGTAGCTAAATAGGTGATGCGTCCACCCTCGCGATTGCGTCCGAGTTCTCGAATTATTTGGTAGCCATGACTGGAAAAAGCAGAGAAATTAGTCATAACACTTCTTTCACTTTTTATGAATTAACGAATAGTTTTAGCTATCTTCCAACGCCCATCTTCTAACTTAAAAAGCAAACGATATACTTGGGTACCAGACTTACTTTCTGACGGAACTACTTGGTCATTAACGTAGTACGTATAATCTTCAGTTACTTTTACTCCTATTATTATTTGATTGCTTTCCGGCGAAAAAAATTCTCCAGTAGCTTCAACTTCTGATGGACCATATTTATAATAAGCATTATCTTTTTGTAACCCCTCAATTGCTGCAATAGTTTTAGTGTAACGTTCATCTGTTGTCAGGTCAGCAACAAGTTGACGATCGAAGGGAGGAGCAAATATCCGTGGTTTTGCTTGTAACCAGGTATAAACTAGATTTATGGCCTCCTGCTGGGTCTTCCGTACTTAGGTTGATAAGTTTAATTAATTAATTTCGTTAGAGCTATAGGTAAATAACGATGAAATCCTGATATAGTAAGGGTCTGAGTCTAAAAAAGCTCAAAAAAGATGAACAAAGTTTTGAGTAAAAGACA
>NZ_JBHFNQ010000008.1:0-18071 GCF_041929345.1 Floridaenema aerugineum BLCC-F46 | reverse complement strand
TTGGATGGGGCGGGGGGGGAGTGACACCCCCAAAAAAATAAAAAAATGGTTTTGGGTGGGGGGGGCGCCCCCCGCCAATTTAATTATTTTTTTATAAAAATAGGATATATAGTGGTTAATAGGAGGGTAGAAAATAATTTTTCATTTGGGGGGGCTTTGTCCCCCCCCCCAAATACATTTTTTTTTTTTTGGGGGGGGGGCCCCCCCCCCCGCCCCATCCAAAGATAACTATTATTACTTTATTTATTTACACCTACTTAGTATCTTCCCATATTTTTGCACCAGCGAAGCTCCCTAATCTAAAATTATCATGTCATTTCGTCCTCGGAAACAATTTGGGCAACATTGGCTGAAGAGTGAAAAAGCCTTAAATGAAATTGTCAAAGCAGCAAAAATAAGTAAAAGCGATCGCATTTTAGAAATTGGCCCCGGAACAGGCAATTTAACCCGTTATCTTTTACCTTTAGCCGAATCAGTTGTGGCGGTGGAGATCGATCGCGACTTATGCCAAAATTTAGCTAAAAGTTTGGGAAAAACCGAAAACTTTCTCCTGTTACAAGGAGATATTCTTACCCTAAATTTAGAAGCGCAATTAGAAAACTTCTCCAAATTTCAAAACCCCAATAAAGTAGTTGCTAATATTCCTTATAATATTACCGGGCCAATCCTAGAAAAACTCTTAGGTAAAATCGCTCAACCTGCAACCAAACCTTACGATTTAATTGTATTATTAGTGCAGAAAGAAGTAGCTGAGAGATTATACGCTCAACCATCAACAAAAGCTTTCGGAGCCTTGTCAGTTAAAGTACAATACTTAGCAGATTGTGAGTTAATATACTCCGTACCAGCCAAAGACTTTTATCCGCCACCAAAAGTAGATTCTGCCGTAGTACGTCTACATCCGCAAATTCGTTATTTGGCGGAAAATCCTAAGTTTCTAGATAGTCTAGTTAAACTCGGTTTTGCAGAAAAGCGGAAAATGTTACGAAATAATTTAAAAAGTGTGGTGGAACGCGATCGCTTGACCGAAATACTGGAACAATTAGAAATAAATCCCCAAGTTCGCGCCGAAGACCTCAGCGTGCCACAATGGGTAGAACTAAGCAACAGACTAGCAGTATCCGCAACAGTGGAAACTTAAGCTTTGCCTGCAACCTAAAAACTGTCAAACAAATGCGTTCTTACACCTTAATTGCCCCAGCGAAAATCAATCTTTATCTAGAAATCTTAGGGATGCGCCCCGATGGATATCACGAATTGGCAATGATTATGCAAAGCATAGAATTAGCCGATTATATTGAAATTAATGCCAACGGTACTGAAAATATCCGCCTGCATTGTAACCATCCCAAAGTACCATTAGATAACACAAATATCGCCTACCGTGCAGCTAAATTAATGGCAGAACAATTTCCCGAAGCTTTTGCGAAATTCGGTGGAATTGATATTGAAATAGATAAGCGAATTCCCGTTGCTGCTGGGTTAGCAGGAGGTTCCACAAATGGCGCAGCAGTATTAATAGGCTTAGACTTAATGTGGAATTTAGGATTAACCCAATCAGAGTTACAAGAATTAGCAGCATTACTCGGTTCTGATGTACCTTTTTGCATTGCCGGAGGCACAGCAATTGCTACTGGGAGAGGAGAAATATTATCCCCATTACCAGATTTAAATAACCTCTATGTTGTCTTAGCAAAATATCGTAGTTTAGGAGTTTCAACAGCTTGGGCTTATAATACTTACCGGGAAAAATTTGGGAATAGTTATGCCTGTGATACTTCAGGGATGCAAGAGCGATCGACTAAACTAAATTCAGGCGCTTTAGTAAGTGCGATCGCTCATAAAGATAGCATAAAAATCGGTCAATCTCTTTACAACGACCTAGAAAAAGTCGTCTTACCAGCCCATCCCCAAGTCGAACAACTACGCCAAGCCTTTCAAAAACAAAATATTTTAGGCACAATGATGTCAGGATCGGGCCCTTCAGTATTCGCCCTCGTTGAATCAGACACCCAAGCCCAAGAAGTTAAAAATCAAGTAGAAGCTACCATCAACAATCCCGATTTAGAGTTCTGGATTACCAGACTTCGCCCCGCAGGAATAACCGTAGAAAATTAACTTAATTTACTCAAAACTTTTCCTTCTTTTTAGTGATGAACGAACCAACACCCACCGAAAAACCCAATCCTTCTGCAACTGAAACCAACACCAACCCACCCAGCATTTTCCGCTGTATAATTGGTGCAATAGTTGCCGCAACAATGGCGATCGGATCTTTCTTTATTAATTCTTCTATTGCTCAATATTTTGTCGATCGACCAATTCATTCCCCCAACTATCTTGTTGTTAACATTACCTCTGCCGTTCGTACCTTAATTATCGGCATCAGCACCCTAGCAACAGGCGTTTTTAGCTTAATTGCTTTGGGACTTTTAGCCTTAGCTATTCAAGTCACCATCCAACAATTAAAACAGCAAACTCCCTCAACAAAAAACTAAGTTTAATAGAGAGTTTGCACTCCTGAGCGGAGCCTGGAGTTTCTCGTTCCCAAGTTTTTCTCGTTCCCTGGTTGAACCAGGGAACGAGATGAAAGGAGGTTCTACCTCACAGGCTGCAAGATCTGAGTTTAATGAAAAACCTACGTCCTTTCTGCATGACGTAGGTAAGACAGGATTTCACTTAAACTTTTTAGGCTACCAACATTATTTCCCTTTTTAAAGGAGACTTAAAACTCTATAATCTTCCCCCCTTGGGAAGGGGAGTTAGGGGGAATCAACCATCTGTAGCAAACTTTTAGGTAATGGAGATTATGAGTTTTGAATTAAGTTGCGTTAACAACTCAAAACTTAAAACTTAAAACTTATAACTTTTACCCGTTTTCTTCTTGACTAAAATCTCCCGCTTGGCAATCCCATAGCCCAACCTTTTAACAAAACTCACTTCTGTGCAGTACAGCTTCACCATGATCGGGAATCCAAGCTAACCAGGTGTCTGGGGAACATTCACACAACAACAATGCTTCGTCAAAACTGAAAGAACTCGGAACTTCAGAAAGTTTCACCCAGGTAGAAGGTTGTAATTCCTGGGTGAACAGATTTTTTTTATTCTCTGTCAACCAATCCCAGGAATAGGAAGGCAAACCTGTACCAACCTCCGACTTATAAATGTCAAGTTTCATCATCCTTCCTCATAATCAAGGTAAACAGTCCAGGACTTACGTAAGTGTCACACTTGAACCTTGTTGTAGGGTGCGTCAGATCATAAACTCTGATCCATAGCATCAGGGTTTGAACTTAGTAGAGCACCCTACTTAATTGTGCCTGTTGCGTAAGTCCTACAGTCCATTGCTGAGGCTTTACCAGCCTTCGCTGGAACTGTTTCCCTCAGCCAATGGTCTAAAATCTAATTAATTCTGTATTTAAAGTTACATAATCTTGGCTAAACAGGTCAAGCAACTGTGTCATAACTTAACATTTGGGCTGTGAGGTGCGATCGCTGTTTAATTCTTATAGATAAAAATTCCTGTGATACGGATCTTGTCAACGATCCTCAGAGATAAGATAGGGTGTAACAGAGAAGTACTGGGTGCATTTAAAGCGATCGCAAAAAACATTTTGCGGCAATGGTAAAAGCCAGCAACTATTTTTGTGTTACAACTAAAAGGATTGCTCAAAATTAGCTAATTTGAAGATTTGAGTCCAAGCAATTCAATAAACTAGCGAGAGTATTTTTGAATTGTCAATAGTCCTAAAACTCAGGGAAAAAATTCATGATATTTCTGGATGGTAAACTTTATTCCCTCCCACAGCAGGAGAAAATCTCAGAAACAGGCGATCGAGTTGAATTAATTGAGCAATTATTGGCAATTGGTACAGCCCTTTCCAGTAGCCAAGATTTAGGAGAATTACTCAATCTTATTTTAAGCAAAAGTCGCGAAATTACTTGCAGTGACGCAGGCAGTCTTTATCTTATAGATCAAAAAGATAACATTCCTAAATTAATATTTAAAGCCGCCCAAAATGATTCTCTACCACAGGCAACATTTAAAGAATTTGCCATGCAAATAACTCAAAAGAGTTTGGCTGGATATGTGGCACTCACGGGAAAAAGTTTAAACTTACCAGATGCTTATAATTTACCAAAAGAAGTTACTTACCAAATAGACAAAACATTTGATGAGAGTTTTGCTTATCGCACGCGATCGGTTTTAGTTTTGCCAATGCAAGACCAAAAAGGAGAAATTATTGGCGTAATTCAACTGATAAATCGCAAAATTAAACGAGATATTGCCATCACATTTGAAAACGCCGTTACTGTTACAAAACCCTACTCTGATTGGGAAGAACGCATAGTCAGAAGTCTCGCTTCTCAAGCAGCCATCTCTATTGAACGCAATCAATTACAAGAAAGTATTCAAAACTTATTTGCAGGATTTGTTAAAGCCTCAGTGCATCTAATTGAACTACGCGATCCCACAACATCTGGTCATTCCGAAAGAGTAGCTGAACTCACCGTCCGCTTAAGTGAAGAAGTTAGCTCAATTACTAGTGGTAAGTTCAAATCGATTTATTTTAACGACAGTCAAATTCAAGAAATTCGCTACGCCGCTTTATTACATGACTTTGGGAAAGTTTGTGTTCCCGAAAGGATTTTACAAAAGCGAAAAAAGCTTTATCCAGAACAACTAGACTTATTGCGCCACCGCTTCGCCCTAGCACAACGTAGCCTAGAATTAGAATGTGCAGAAACTAAATTTAAGCAACTGTTTAAATCTCCATTTCATCGCCATGAACCCAACAATAATCAATTGAATTGTCCTCACTGCGATCGCATAGAAAAACTTGATACAGAACTTCAGTTAAAAATCGCTAAACTTAATCGTTACTGGAAAATATTATTAGAAATTAATGAGCCAGAAGCAATTGAAACAAAGCAATTTCAAGCATTATCAGAAGAAGCATTAATTGAATTAACAGAGTTATCTGAATATAAATATCGTGACATTGATGGTCAATTAAAACCACTGGTTTCTTTAGAAGAAATGGAACAGTTAATGATCCCAAGAGGAAACCTGACACCTGAAGAAAGAAAAGCGATCGAAGCGCACGTCATCCACACCTACAAATTCCTCGAACAAATTCCTTGGACTAAAGACTTAAAACAAGTACCATTAATCGCCGCCTTCCACCACGAAAAATTAGATGGCAGCGGCTATCCACACGGTTTAGAAACCGGAGAAATTCCCCTGCAAACTCAAATCCTAACCATAGCCGACATCTACGACGCTTTAACCGCGAGCGATCGACCCTACAAACGCAAACTACCCGTAGAAACCACCCTGCAAATCCTCAAACAAGAAGCCCACAAAGGCAAACTCAACACCGACCTAGTAGAACTCTTTCACCAACGCCAAGTCTTCCAAGTCTTAGGTCAGACCTTGAGCATTGACTAGTAGGAGCAGGGGGGCAGGGGAGCCAAGGGAGCTGGGGTGCTGGGGTGTTCTCGGAGTTTTTCCCTAACCCCTACCCCCTAACCCCTACCCCCTAACCCCGCCCCAATTCCCAATCCCCAATTTTTGCAATTCTTATTCTTAACCAAAATTTTCCCCACAGATTTCACACCGTTTCCACAAACCACTTCCGGTTTTTCCACAATATCCACTTAGTTTTCCACAGGGGAGAACGAACAGATCGGCACTTCCCGTCTAACTGGGGAATTTTCCCACAAGGAACATAGTCGGGATGCTACACGCAAAATTAGTAAAGAAATGTAACAAAAATCTCTCTGAAAAGCTCATGATTTCGTGAAACATAAAATTATATGCGGGTGTTTGTAACATTTCGCATCATTGACAACCCCTCCCCCCGATCGCAGAAAATGATGCGACCACCATATATTCAACAGCCAATCATCAATAGCCAATTGTCAATAACCAATAACTAGTTGCCAATAAATCTGTAAGTTTTTCACCAACTACCAGCCACCAGCAACTCAAAATATCCACCTTCGACCAATAACCTATAGAGGAATCCTATGAATACCAACGTTTGTATGCTTGCCGAAATCCCCGAAGCGCTACACGAATCCCTCAAAAGCTACCTAGAAACTCACCCAGATTGGGATCAAGACCGAGTTTTCACCGCCGCCCTCTCACTGTTTCTCCTCCAAAATGGAGACAGCCAAAGCCCAGAAGCATCACGCAGCTATCGTCGCGCCGCCCAAGTCTACTTAGAAACCCTCTTCCGTCATTCAGCTTAGTGAAGGCAGAAGGGGACTGGGGACTGGGGACTGGGGACTGGGAACAAGGAAACAAGGGGACTCTTGGGACCAGGAGACCAGGAGACCAGGAGACCAGGGGACTGTTGAAAATTTTTGTCTTTTGCACCGAGAGCACCCCTGCACCGAGAGCCCCCCTGCCCCCCTGCACCGAGAACCCCTGGAGCCTACTGCTGAGAAGCCTCAGAAATTTCCATTTTGTAGCCCACGCCATGCACCGTTTTAATGTACTTCGGTTGACTGGAGTTGCTTTCTATCTTTTTCCGAATTTGACCAATATGAACATCCACAACTCGATCTTCAGCGCTTTCCATTCCGTGATGTTCGTATCCCCAAACTTCTCGCATTAATTCCTTACGTCGCCAAACTCGATTTGGGTGAGTTGCCAAAAAATGCAACAAATCGAATTCTAACGGAGTTAAAGTAATAATTTGGTCATTTAAAGTAACTTCCCGACTTGCAGGATCAATTACCAGATTTTCCAGTACTAAAGCTTGAGATTTAGCAGGACTATGAGGACTTGAATCTGCTCGTCGTAATAATGCCTCTACTTGTTTTTCTAGAACCTCAACATAAAAAGGTTTAGTCATATAAGCATCAGCCCATTCCAAACCAGCAATTTGGGATTTAACATCCGTCAAACTGGTTAACAGCATCACCATTACACCCATGCGAGTTTTCATTTGTTCGCAGAGTTTGAACCCAATAGTATCTGGCAAAATTACATCCAGAATTACTAAATCTGGTTGAAATTGATCGAACATTGCCAAAGCCGTTGTACCGTCTATGACCGACTCAATTTGATAGTTTTGTTTACTTTGTTTTAAGAACCTATGAATTAAATTTCTGGTTCCCGGATCGTCTTCAACAATAAGTATTTTTTTGGAAGCCACATCAGTTTTCATAGTCATATTAAGTTCTCAAGCAGCACAAGCGAAATTAGCAAGATTTTTAATGAAGAGGCTGGTTTAGTACCAGCCAGAACCCGAAATTAATTACTGCTGAGATTTATTATTTGCCTCAGTGGTTTCGGGAACCTCAAACTTGTAGCCCACACCCCGAACCGTCTGAATCATCACTGGTTGATTCGAGTCTACTTCTAGTTTTCTCCGAATTTGACCGATATGAACATCAACAACCCGCTGATCTCCTACATATTCATAGTCCCATACAGCTTGGATTAGTTCCGCTCGCCGCCAAACTCGTCCAGGATGACTTGCTAAAAAATGTAACAAATCAAATTCTAAAGCTGTTAAAGGCACGCTGGAATTGTTGAGCGTTACTTCGCGACGTACAGGATCGATCATTAACTGATCCAATACTATACGTTGCTGTTCTCCAGTAGTTACCGCTCGCTGGCGCTTCAATATCGCTGCTACCCTAACTCCCAACTCTTTTAAGCTGAAAGGTTTGGTTATGTAATCATCTGCACCTTTGGAAAACCCGGTAATTTTATCGGCTTCGTCTCCCCTACTGGTGAGCATTAGCACAAATACACCAGTCCGACTTTGCATTTCTTGACACAAGTTATATCCATTCGCGTCAGGTAAGTTTACGTCTAAAATCACTAAATCTGGATTGAATTGCTCAAATAAAGTCATTGCTGTCTTACCATCAGCCGCCGACTCCATTTGGTACTGTTTACTCAAAAAACGCTGTATTAAGTTCCTGACAGCAGGATCGTCATCAACAACAAGGATTTTGGGGAGAGCCATAGCCACCACTTTACACTGAGAATTAAATACGCAAGATGCAAACCGAAGAAGCAAAAATACTAATTAGGGAGAAGTAATTAAAGCAACTTGGCTGAATATTGATTTCCGATATGAATTGTGTAAGAGCATTTTAGATGATTAGAGGGTTTCATAGTAGTCCACTATTATTCTTCCCTCTATAGCACCACACTAAACCATAGATTAAAATGTTTTCCCATTTCGGTTAACAGGCTAGACTAGTCAACAACTAAATGCTAGCTGCAACCAGCTATATCAGGGGAGAATGTAAGTGATCGTAAAACTACAAGCAGCTTGGAGTCGAGCCAAAGCTGTGGCTAAATGGGATGTCTAGGAGGTTAGGAGGACAATGAGTGTAGAAAATCCTTACGAGCAACTTGGAATTCCAGAGAATGCTACTTTCGATGAAATTCAAACGGCTCGTAATCGTTTAACCCAAGAGTATAGTAACGACCCGAAACGACAAGAAGCTATTGAGACTGCTTATGATGCCATCTTGATGGAGCGGTTACGGATGCGTCAGGAAGGTAGAATTCGCGTTCCTGAAGGAATCAGGTTTGCTGAACAACGCTTTTCTCAAGCTCCCCCTAGTCCACCGCCTATCTCGGTAAAGCAGCCTCCGGCTTGGCTGCAAAATTTTCTGGATACTCCTAGTCGAGCAGATGTTTTGTGGACGACGGGTGCTTTTTTGGTTTTGGCTGGGTTGAGTGTTTACTATGCCTCTTTTGCTTTGGCTTTAGGAGTATTTGCCAGTCTTTATTTTCTCTCGCGCAAGGAACGTAAGCTAGGGCGATCGGTACTGCTTTCTTTGGCAGGGCTGAGTTTTGGCTTGGTTCTCTGGGGGGTGTTTGCTAGTTTACTGACAACACAAATCAACTCTTTGCCTTTGACAGGAGATACTTTAGCTGCTTGGATCTCTTTTTTGATTCTTTGGTTGGTAAGTAGTTTTCTCCGTTAAGGCTGTGGTAGGGGGGTAGGGGACGCGGTGACGCGGTGACGCAAAAAAGAAGAGATGGTGCGATCCCCACCTCTTAACTGTTTTTTTATTTTCTATATTCAAGGTTTATTGTCCGGCTTTTTTCCCAGATTGATGGAGCAAGTAATCTACTGCTTCGCTGAAATCGTTAACTATGAGGTCGGGATGGAAGGCTTCTAGGGAGGTGCGATCGCGAATTCCACACAAAACCCCTATCACCTTAATTCCGTGCGTTCTAGCCGCCATTATGTCGGCTTCAGTGTCACCTACCATCCAAGTATCACTAGCAGGTGGCAGTTTCCCTAATGCTTCTCCCATCAGTATCGGTTTGTCGTCTATATCACGACCTTTGGCGTAATCGTTGCTGAGGCGATAGCAGCGATTTTCGGGGAAAAATCTCCCTAAGTCGAAGCTGTCAAAGGCATAGTCTAATTCCTTGATGCGTCTCATGGTTAACACCACTAAGTCTATTCCCGCCTGTTGGACTTTCTCTAAAGCGGCAATGGCTCCGGGCGCTAATTCGTCATATTTAAAGTAAGGCTGAGTATGGGCGGTTTTTTTCCTTAATTGAGCAAATTCTTCCGCTTGTTGTTCCTCTAAGCCAGAAATCACTCCAATCTCTTTTTCAGGAACTCGCGCTCTTTTTAACTCCCAAAATTCGGTCTTAGTCAAATGATTCACTTTCTGATCCTGACGGCGAGTTTTTTCTAGGCATAGTTCGTAAACTCGATAGTAACGATCGGAAATGTCCACTATTGGCCCATCGAAGTCAGTAATCAGTCTTAACATAAAATCTCGCTATTGTTAATTTTTTTTAAGTTTATTTTATTAGGAACTGGGGAAAAGTTCTTAGCTTCGTTAGAGAGTTTGGGGTTTTGAGTTGGGGAATTTTCTTGCCCCAGGAACCCAAAAGAGCGCCAGGAACGCAAGAAAGCTCCCTTCAAGACTGGCTTCGCTTGATTTGCTCTCTTTCTATTGCTTGAAATAGGGCGCGGAAGTTGCCTTCGCCGAATCCTTGGGCTGGGATTTTTTGACCTTTAATATAACCAAAGCGGCGCTCGATTAATTCAAAGAAGAAGGTAGGTTTTCCGAAAATTGGTTGGGTGAAGATTTGCAGGAGCAAGGGAACTATTTCAGATTGATTGTTGTTACTATCTTGCTGCCAATCGACTAGAATTTGTTGTGCTTGAATTTCTTGTAGTTCTATTGCAGTTAAAGGAATATTTTGTCTTTTTTGTAGGTCGCTGTAGTAATTTGGGGGGACTTCTAAAAAATGCAAATTAGCTTGTTTTAAATATTTAGTCGCTGCTATTAAATTTGAAGTTTGTAAGGCGATATGTTGAATTCCTGACCCTTGGTTAAAGTCTAAGAATTCTTGAATTTGGGAATTGGCTGATGCTGGTTGATTGATGGGAAATTGAACTAATTTGCTGGGGTGAACTAGTACTTGGCTGTGTAATGCTGACCAATCTGTTTGAATGGCAAAGGTTTGTTGACGTTCTAATTCTAGGACTTTTTCGTACCAGTTTACGGCGGGTTCTAATTCGCCAGCTGCTACGTTTAAAACTACGTGATCGATCGCACTAAAGGTGACTGGAGTCGGAGAGTTAGAAGATAAATGGTTTTTGTTTTGCCAGTTTTCAATTCCAGGTTCCCAGTTTCCTTTACCTTCGATTAATGTATGAGTCAAGTTCCCCCAGGCGGAGATTTTGCCCCATTTAAGTTGGGGTTGTTGAACTATTGGTTGTAACAGTTTTGCGCCGTAATTAATAGCTTTGTCTATTAGTTTTTCGATGTTTTGAACGCGAAAGGCGACATCGGCTACCCCCGGCGGGTGCGATCGCAAAAACTGGGCTACTGGACTTTCAGGTAATAGCGGCGAAGAAAGAAAAAAGCACACGGCTCCATTTTTGACTACTTCTATTAGAGTGTGATTTTGCCAAACTCCTCCGCCAACAGCTTGAAAACCCATTTGGCGAATAAACCAATTTCGCCATAATGGTGCATCTTCAACATAGAAATGTATGTGGTCAATTTTCATCCCAGCTTGTCTCTTGTTAATTTCTACCTCACAAAAGATTTATAACAAATGACGATGGGATTAGAAAAATAAATGGCTTTCTGGCTGAATATTAATTTCCATTGGTACTGCTTGCGGTTCCGCAGAAAGGGCAAATAAAATTGCTTCGGCTGCGGTTTGGGCACTGAGCATTTTTGTGCGATCGACCTTTAAACTAATTGTGTCCCAAAACGGAGTATCCACACCGCCAAAGTAAAATAAGGTGAACTTAATACCGAAACGTTTTAGTTCATCCGCCATACACTTGCTGAAGCCGACTACCCCAAATTTAGCAGCACAATAAGCTGATGCCATTGCCATTGAATGTTTGCCTAAAATGCCGATTATGTTACAAATATGTCCAGATTTTTGCTCTTTCATGTATTTGGCAGCACTTTGGCAAGTGTAGAAGCTGCCTTTTAAATTTACATTCAGCATAGCGTCTAAATCTTCTGGTGTGAGGTGATTATACTGTTTTAAGATTCCTGCGCCTGCAGCGTTAATTAAAACGTCGATTTTCCCAAAGTTGGCGATCGCTTTCTCCATTAAACTTTCTACCTGAGAAGGATTAGTAATATCACAGGTAACTGTTATAATTTTATGTTTTTCGCTTGCGTCTAAACCAGAAACCAAAGCATTTAATTTCTGGCTGTCTCTAGCTGCTAGTACCAGTTTCGCGCCTTTAGATAACAATTTTTGGGTTACAGCTGCACCGATTCCACCTGTAGCACCAATCACCACAACTACTTTGTCTTGCATATCCTTTACATTTCTTTACATAATATTTATTTTACTGGTTGTTGCAAAGAAAGGGGACAAAAAGATAACTCAAAACTTTCCCAGTACCTAATCCCCAATCCCCAGTCGCCAATTGCCGCTTTTGTGTTACCCTAGCTGCGATGAGGAGTGTCGGAGGTGTTTGTGATGAAGAAGTTGCGTGTTGGGTTGTTGTTTGGTGGACGTTCTGGGGAACATGAGGTGTCGATCGTGTCTGCTAGCGCGATCGCAAAAGGTATACTGGCAGATGGGAATTCCCAAAAATACGAACTGCTGCCTTTTTACATCCAAAAAGATGGGATTTGGCAAGGTGTGGAAGTTTCCCAACAGGTTTTAGATTCAAAACAGCCTCTACAAACAAGCAATGATTGTGATAGTTTGAAAGCGAATCTTTGGCAGTTTCCGCCACAAGTCACTGAGGTTGATGTTTGGTTTCCGATTCTTCATGGGCCGAATGGAGAAGATGGAACAGTGCAAGGTTTGTTGAGTTTAATGCAAGTTCCTTTTGTGGGGACGGGGGTTTTAGGTTCAGCTGTGGGAATGGATAAAATTGCCATGAAAATGGCTTTTTCCCAAGCAGGATTGCCACAAGTAAAATATATGGCAATTAATCGATCGCAAGTTTGGTCTAATCCTTGTGTTTTTCCAAAGTTGGGCGATGAGATTGAAGCTAAATTAGGTTATCCTTGCTTTGTGAAGCCTGCGAATTTGGGGTCTTCGGTGGGGATTTCCAAAGTGCGATCGCGCTCGGAATTAGAAGTAGCATTAGATAATGCCGCAAGTTATGACCGACGCATCATTGTAGAAGCTGGAGTAAAAGCGCGAGAAGTTGAATGTGCGGTTTTAGGTAATGATAATCCCCAAGCTTCTGTGGTGGGAGAAATTACTTACGATAGCGATTTTTACGATTACGAAACTAAATATACAGAAGGCAAAGCTGATTTATATATTCCAGCTAAATTACCTCCAGAAATTACTGCCAAAATTCAAGAAATGGCAATTCAAGCTTTTCAAGCTGTGGATGCGGCTGGTTTGGCTAGGGTAGATTTCTTTTATGTAGAATCGACGGGGGAAGTATTGATTAATGAAATTAATACATTGCCTGGTTTTACATCTACTAGTATGTATCCGCAACTTTGGGCGGCTAGCGGTGTTCCCTTTGCAGAATTGGTCGATCGTCTGATTCTAGCAGCTTTAGAGAGGTTCCAAAAATAAGGGATTTGGGGAAGTGTAGAGACAAATTTTTAACATTAATTTAAAAATGTCTCAGTAATTTCACTGAATTATTCAAGGAAGCGAAACTTTATTTACAGTTGCCGAGATTTTGTTCGGAGCATACAATTTTGTTTTGAATAGGTGCAACTATCAAAAAGTGGCATGGCAAAAAACCGACTGGCACAGCAGCGATCGCCTGAATTACCTAGATTTAACAAACCAGCACTGAATCAGCAAGGTAGAAGACCAGTACCACCGATTCAGCGATCACCGCGATTGAAGAAAACGCCCAAGAAACAGACGATAGATGAACGACGTAAAAGAGTCAATCCAGGACTATATCAACCTCTTCCCTGGAATCAATTGGTGGTGCAATTGATTCAGAAGCGTCCGCTGCTGCTACTGCTGACTTTTTGTGGTGGAATGCTGATAGTAGCTGGTTTAGCAGTAATTGGGATGACTTTCCCAGAACAAGGACGTAAGTTAAAGGATCAACCTACTCCGGCGGCGACTGCGGTAAGTCCGGCTGCTGAGAGTGCGATCGCTACTCCTGAAAGTTTACCTAATCCTGCACCGACGGCAGAAAATTCACCTGCAACAACAGTAACTGCACAAACCCAAAAAAATCCGCCATTAGGATTGTATGTGACGGTTGGTGCTGGTTGTGCGGTTGGTGGTTGGTTGTTGTACAGAAGACGGTTAAAGCTGGCTGCTAAAATGCGGCGCAAACCGTTGCCAAAATCACTGGCTAATCAGATTGAGGGAACAAGCCCAGGAAAACAAAAGAATAGTAAACCTGCCAAAAGAACAGCACCAGGTTCGAGAAAGCCTTTAGTTGCTAAACCAGGGAAAATACCTGTAGCAGATTCCATTGTCAGATGGCCTAATGGACAGAGTTTACCGCGTAATAGACACAAATTATTGAAAGATACGACAGCTTCAAGAAGGAAGCAGTCTATCTCTTCTGGTGCATCAACTATGGTAGGCGATCGCTAATCTCAAACGCAGAGGGTTCCAGAAGTAAGAAAACGCCTTAATTCAAAACTGTACTTTTGCCTTCAAAAAGTCTTTTCCTAATTTCTGGATTTTTTTCCTGACCGTTATAGGTAGTTAGGGAAGAAAGGAATGGTAGATGCACCCTGATAAGACTAACATCCCTCGGCTGGTTGGGTCGAGGGTTTTTTATTTCCTCTCAATTATTAAAGCTGAGTAAACATCATTAAAATTAATAGTTAGATTCATGGTTTCAGGTGCCAAAGAAATGCAGAATTTTGATGAAGTCCCGAAAGATGTGCTTGTTGAAATTCCGAAAAACCTTCCTGCACCGATAGATGATGGAGCTTGTAATCATTTGCTTGGACTAACGCTTCCCTCAGTCAACCTTGCTTCAACGAGAGGTAAAGTAGTTAATTTGTCAGAAATTTCTGGTTGGCTGGTAATTTACTGTTATCCTATGACTGGGAAACCTGGAAGAGTTCTACCTGACGGCTGGATACAAATTCCTGGTGCAGCGGGTTGCACGCCTCAATCTTGCTCATTTCGCGATCGCTACACTGAGTTAAAAGCGCTAAACTGTCAAATATTCGGGATGAGTACTCAAAGTACTGAAGATCAATTAGAGGCAGCAGAACGGTTACATTTACCATTTGAGTTATTAAGTGATGCTGCATTCCAGTTTGCTGAAGCACTGCGGTTGCCTTTGTTTGAGGTGGAAGGGATGCGCCTTCTTAAACGAGTTACTCTGATTGCTAAAGACGGAAAAATTGTTAAGTATTTCTATCCTGTTTTCCCGCCTGATAAAAATATTGATGATCTGCTTTCTTGGTTGCGGCAAAATTGAGTTTCTGACATACAAAAATTAGTATTACTGATAACCCCATTCTTGAATCCAATTGATTGATAATGTTCTTGTATTCAACTGGACAAGTGTGATGCGAAATTTTTGGGCGTTTGTGTGGGGCAGTTTGGTTGGTGTGTTGGGGGGATTGATTGGTTTAGGTGGTGCAGAGTTTCGCTTACCGATTCTAGTTGGGGTTTTCAACTACCGCACACTGCAAGCAATTATTATTAATCTGTTAGTTAGCTTAGTTACAGTTACTTTCTCTTTTATATTTCGTAGTGGTGCGATCGGGCTAAGTAATGTTGTGAGTAACTTGCCTATTATTATCAATATTTTGGCAGGTTCTTTAATTGGTTCTTATTTCGGTGTTCAGTATGCAACTCGAATTAATGAACGAACTTTGAATCGAATTGTGGTAATTTTCTTGATTATAATCAGTTTTATTTTAATCGGGCATGAACTGATTTTCAGTACTCAGACTTGGCAACTTCCGAGCATATTTAAAGTTATTGCTAGTTTTTTAGCAGGAATTGTAATCGGTGTATTTAGTAGTATGCTAGGTGTGGCTGGTGGTGAATTGATTATTCCAACGATAATTATAATTTTTGGGGTTGATATTAAACTTGCTGGAAGTTTGAGTTTAGCTATTAGTATACCGACTATTTTGATGGGTTTGTTTAAGTACAAAAGTCAGAAAAGGTTCGAGGATATTAGTTCTGAGCGATCGTTTATTATTACGATGGGAGCAGGTTCAATTTTAGGGGCATTTATTGGTAGTAATCTTTTGAGATTTGTATCGAGTTCGCTGTTACATATAATTTTGGGGGTAATTTTGCTGATTTCTGCGTTTAAGTTAGCGACACACAAGAAATCAGCAGCTTAACTTGTTGGTTTTAAGAGTCGATCGCCTCAAAAGATTTTACCTCTAAAATTGGGCCGATCATCGCAAAACTCATCACATCGTCGCGAACGTCGCCTTTAACTTCGACTTTTAAGCCATTTTTGAGCATTTCTTTCGGGGAAGCTTGGTAAATTTCGTAAGTTTTACCATCATCAGCGACTAATGCCCAAGCGCCTGTGCCTATGGTTTTACGTTCGATAACACCTTTAAGAGTGATGCTCATGGTAGTTGGTAGGTGGGTGAGTGAGTGCTGCCCCAGATCCCCGACTTCTTGAAGAAGTCGGGGATCTAGTTTAAGTTATACTGCTGTGCGTTGCTTTTCGTCTTTCATTGCTAAGCGGGCGAGTGCGAAGCAGAGTAAGGCGTTGATGATTAGGAAAGTTCGGGCGATCGTACCGTCTCCCAACCATAATAAACCCGGATCGACAACTGCATTCACCGCTAAACAAGAAGCTACACCTAAACTCGAACCAATGGCAAACCATTTCCAGCTAGGATGTCCTAAGAACAAAGCGACTAAAATCACAGGAATTAACACACTAGCCAAAATGGGATTTAACAGCGTTCCTCCGGTAATTGCATTGCCCATTTCAGGAATAGAACTACCCATAACACGGAACGGCCATTGCGGTAAATCGAAGACGTAAAAACCTCTTAAGAAGAAGAGTCCAGAACTACCAAAAATTAAACCACTACCTAGTGACCAACTCCAAATCGGTAAATAGTTCCGCAAAAACCAAGCTAACAAATAAGAACCAAGTACCATTCCTAGTTTTGGTAACAATGCAACCGCGCCACCATCGATCCAAAAACGCAGGTTGAGATAACCATTTTCTCTTAACCAGCGGAAGAAGTCGCGGAAAGTAATTTGTCCTTTTAAGGCAAGTTTAACTGCACCTGAAGCATCTAAATGTCCTGCGCCAAAATGGTTTAAAGGATCTTCTTGTACCTTGCGAACGGACTGTATTAAAACTTCCCGAATTTCATCTGGTGTTTCCACACCGCTAGCTTTCACCATTGCAGCGACAGCAGCAACGTGGGGAGATGCCATACTAGTTCCTTGGAAACCTGCAAACGTGGAAGCGCCTGTTTCAGGATCGATCGTTTCTTGCAAAATTTGACCGTTTTCGCTACCACCAGGGGCGGAAATATCTACACCTGCGCCAAAGTTAGAGTAAGGGGCTTTTTCTCCCGAAGGGCCTGTAGCAGCTACGCTAATTACATGAGGATAACGGGCGGGATAAGATGCGGAGTTGTGGTTTTCGTTTCCGGCGGCGGCAACTACTACCACGCCTTTATTGTAAGCATAGTTTACTGCTTCTTCTAATACTTGGCTTTCACCAGCACCACCTAAGCTTAAGTTAATCACATCTGCGCCGTTATCGGCTGCAAACCTGATAGCTTCTGCAATATCTGCAACTGTACCACCGCCATAAGCACTTAATACTTTTAGCGGCATAATGCTGGCTTCATAAGCGACACCAGCTACACCATAATTATTATTGGTAGATTGTGCGATCGTACCTGCAACGTGAGTACCATGTCCGTTGTCGTCGGTTGCTTCTTCTTTGTCGTTAACAAAGTCGTAGCCTTTAACAAATTTAGTTTGTTCCAAGTCGGGAACAACAGTAACGCCTGTATCAATAACGGCGACTGTCATTCCTGCGCCTTTAGTTTCTTCCCAAGCTGACTCGACGTTAATGCTGCGTAAGTTCCACTGCTTTACGTAGTCAGGATCGTTGGGTGCTTCCAAGGTTTTATATTGGTAATTTGGCTCAATAGTTTCGGTTTTTTTGCCAATTTCCGAGTTTCTCAAAGCTTTGAGTAAGTTTTTGTCGCCTTTGACTATATATACGTTGTCTTTAGTGGAAAATTCGCTGTTTAGGCGAGGGGAGAGGTTGTATTGTTGGGAAATAGTTTCTAAACTTTTAGTAATTTGGGCTGCGGGGATATCTTCCCGAAAGTCCAAAACAATAGAATCGTATGTGCCTTGGTTTGCTAGACCCTTAAAATTAGAGAGTGCCCAAATCAAACCGACGGCAAATAAGCAAATTAACAGAAGCTTTCTCATGTCAAACCGCCAGGAGTAGCGTTAATGTGATCACCAAGATAACTCATGGTGGGGGTGATTGGGGACTGGGAATGACAGGATGACAGGCAAGATGCCTGTCCTACAAGATGCCTGTCCTACAAGATGCCTGTCCTACAAGATGCCTGTCCTACAAGATGCCTGTCCTACAAGATGCCTGTCCTACAAGATGCCTGTCCTACAAGATGCCTGTCCTACAAGATGC
>NZ_JBHFNQ010000079.1:0-2498 GCF_041929345.1 Floridaenema aerugineum BLCC-F46 | reverse complement strand
GAATCTTTGACTTTATTGAATGAACAAACTGCTCAATTAATGTCATTAAGTCCACATAAACGACCTTATTATCAGCGAGGTCGAAGAGCCGAGATGCTTATCCGGTCTACCTTTTAGCCATAGTTGTCACCCCGTCAGGTCATGCTGGCGGAGGAACTAGGGGAAATTATCGTGTTCGTGCAGCAGCAGGAGGTAATAATTTCCGCCCCAACGCTATTGAACTTGCTTATCAAACTCAATGGTTAAAAAATTTAAACCTTGACCGGGAAACGTTAACTAAAAAACGCCATTTGGGAGTCGCTAAAGGAGTAGTTATTGCTTCTGCACAACGAAATCAATTGGCATTCGATGTTCCTTTCAATGATTTTTATGCCGGAGCTTTTACTTATTTAATGACTCAATATCTTTGGCAAGAATCGAGTGGAATTAGTAATTTAATTGCTGATATTAGGCGAGAAATTAAGTTTTTATCTGCACAAGTTCCCCTAGTCGATATTCAATCTAGTAATTTTCATCAACAACCTGTTTATTTTATTAATAAATCCATGCTACCAGTCGATGCAGTAATTACTTCTGTTTCCGGTAATCAAGCAAAAGTTTGGTTAGGTGGGTTAGATCGTGAAACTTTAGGAGCTTTTGGGCAAGAAGCTGTTTTTAAAGATGTTAATGGTGCAGGGGAAGTTCGCCTCCAATCCCGACAAGGATTGATAGCAAGTGGTATTGTTAAGGGAGAAGTAAAATCGGGAACTTTGTTGCAAGAGTCAGTTCGAGTAATTCCGGCTGATTTAAAGTTAGGAATTGGCTTAGATGTTTCTCTGGAAAATGAAATAGAAGTAGCTAAACAAGCTTTATCAAAAATTAATCGGATCGCTGCCATTTTACCCCAAGACGGAAATCTACTTTATGCGGGTGAAGTGCAGTATATTTTAGGTCGAATGACTGCTAGTTATCGTCAACAATTACCAAATTCATCCAGTGTTCCAGTTGCAGGGAGTATCGGTTTATTTTCCCCTGGATTGGAGTTAATACCCAACTCTTTCGGAAGTGCGGGGGAATCGGTTACATCTGCGATCGCTCGTTTAGAACCCAAACTTAAAGCTTTACTAGCTACCCGCATTGTCAAAATGACCCTTAATGCCAATTCTTCAAAATTAAATATAGAAATTTCCATGCACCAAGAGGGACAAAGTACTCAGCTAGTTGGTAAAGCATTTACAATTAGGGGAACTCAGATCCAAAATCGAGAACAGGTGCAGAACAGTCAATTAGTTTCCCAACAATTACCTATTTCTACACCTTTTCAATTCCGAGTAAAAAATAATGAGTCTCGCCCTTTATATTTGAGTATTTTAGTATTACAACCTGACGGAGCAATTGTGGTATTATTTCCTAACCAGTGGCGAGCATCTGAAGAAACAACGAAATTGGAAGCTAGAGAATCTCTGGTTATTCCTGACCCAAATAAAGATGATTTTCAGATGGTAACGCAAGCGAAAGGAATTGGAGAAGTATTAGTCATTGCCAGTCTTTCACCGTTGAAGAGAGCATTGCTAAAATTACAAACTTTGGCAACAGAATTGAGGATAGATAGAGGTTTTGTTGTACCTACGGTAGAAGCAATGAACGATTTATTAGCAGATTTAAGTAATGACGAAGAGGAGAGAAATGGAGTAACAACAATGAGACGGCGAATATATACGACGGAAATGGCAGCGTTGTCAATTACATTTGAAGTAATTTGAATGCTTTCACAAAATAACGGTGGTTAGGAATGCAGCGCGATCGCAAAGGCTAGAAAGCTTTATCGGAGGTAGTTTGAGAGGATGGACACAACTGGGCTCGAACCAGTGACCTCTACGTTCCATGATGTAGCGTTATTAGATTGCTGTACCTGCTAATGACGGTTTACTAACGAATGCCGCACTCCTAGCAGAATCGCCTATAAGACGTGATAGTACTGTTTTAGATAAATCACCCTACCAGCTAGATAGAAGTGGGTTAGAAGCTATATTAATGTTTAGGTCAGCTTTAGGTCAATTTCTGAGGTCAGATGACTTTGATAACAGGTTTTCATCCAAAATGTAAAGTGTGACTAAGGGCTAAAACCCTTACCAGTCATCTATTTGACTGTACAGAACTAAATGGACACAACTGGGCTCGAACCAGTGACCTCTACGATGTCAACGTAGCGCTCTAACCAACTGAGCTATGCGTCCTCGGATTTATTAATATAGCACAGATTTTCGATTTATAGCCAAATTTCTGAAAAATAAGGTTTTGTGGGATTTCTGCGATCGATCGGACTATCGTTCAAAACCTTTTATGGTAGCCATAACTTTCGCTAATCTATTTATTCCGATAGTTCATAAAACCATAGACAAATATCTTAGGTCTTATTTTGTAGGTGTGATCCTCACTGGGCAAACTACAATGCCCTCTATCCCATCGTCAAAGACATTTGGGACTGCTTTTCTCATGATGTTATAACTTCCATTCAC
>NZ_JBHFNQ010000078.1:0-10245 GCF_041929345.1 Floridaenema aerugineum BLCC-F46 | reverse complement strand
TGGTTCAAAAGTTTACTATCAATCTCCTGAAAAGTAGGTTGCTGTAAAGTACGTTGTTGGGGGGTTTGAAAAAAAAAAAAAACAAAAAAAAAAAAAAAAAAAAAAAAAAATTTTTAAAAAATTATTATCCGCTGGTTTGTGCGTTTTCGCGATTGGTTCTCCCGCAACCCCCCAACAACGTACTTTACAGCAACCTACTTTTCAGGAGATTGATAGTAAACTTTTGAACCAGTATTAGGCACAAAAAAGCAACTAACATAAGAACGCCAGAAACTTTGCCAAATAGTTCTATCCGACTTCCGGTAATAATCACCCAAAATCGGCTTAATCGCCTCAGTAGCAGTTATCAAATGATAATGAGGCATATTCAAAAAGATGTGATGCGCCACATGAGTCCCAATATTGTGGTGAATCGGATTAATAAAACCATAATCATGGTCAATAGTAGAAATAGCACCTTTCAAAAAATACCAATCATCACCACGATACCAAGGAATATCAGGGTCAGTATGGTGTAAATAGGTAACTAAATCCAACCAAACGACAAACACAATGTAAGGTGCAAGGTAAAACTTAACCAGAAACAAAAACCCAAACTGGTAAGTCAAGAAACCCAAAAAACCCACCATCAAAATCATCAGAAACGTACTAGTAAGCACATCCCATTTTTCTGAAGGACGAAACAGCGGACTGCTAGGAAGAAAATGAGAGCCCTTCTTACCTGGAGAACGCTTAAACAGATAAATTGGATAAGCCAAAAGTAACAAATTGAAGCGAATTAACTTCTCAGACCAGTGCATTTCTTCATACTTGGACTGAGTTACCGGATACCAACTTTCATCAGTATCAATATTTCCCGTATTAGCGTGGTGTGTTCTGTGACTAATGCGCCAACCGTGATAAGGCACCAAAATCGGAATGTGGCTGAGGTGTCCGATTAAATTATTTAACCATTTGTGCTGCGAAAAAGAACCGTGACCGCAGTCATGTCCTACCACAAATAAAGCCCAGAACATAGTTCCCTGCATCAACCAAAAGATAGGGAAAAACCACCAAGAATCCAAAAAATAAGCTAAAGCATAAAGCCCAGCAATGATGGAAACATCTAAAAAGAAGTAAAAAAGTGACTTCCAAACAGAAGGTACAAAACAATAAGCCGGGATAGCCGCCTTAAGGTCTTGTAAAGTAAAAGGCAGTTCCCCTTGACGAGGCGACGGGTCTGCTACAGAAGGCTGTTTGAGATCGATAATATTAGACTGCACTAAGTTTCTCTTAGACCCGATTTTTAGACAACGGTATCATTTTATCCTCTTATGTCACTCCAACGTTAGTACTATTTCTGAGTTGGCTTTAATACTTTTTGGTTAAGAGAGGATTAAGCTTGTCGGGTGCGTCAGACACTAAAATTTTATGCCAGTCGCCAGAAATTTCAGCTTCTGATGCACCCTACCGAATTTAGAACTCGATATCAGTTCTTCGCGCCCCTTGAAAATCCACTTTTAACGCCTTCACTTCTGCTTTTACTTCCGCTTGCTGCCAAGCAGACTCCATCGCCTGACAAACAACTTCCGCTTTCTCTGTATCTGTCAAAGCCAAAAGCGTTGGCCCTGCACCACTAATCACCATACCATAAGCCCCAGCATTCACCGCTGCCGAGTAAACCGCATCATAACCTTGAATCAAACTCTTGCGATAAGGCTGATGTATTTTATCCTGCATCGCCACCCGCAACCAATTGCCCCTACCAGTTTCCAACCCGCGCACCAACAAACCCAAATGCGCCGCATTAAAAATCGCGTCCCCACGACTATACTCACTCGGCAAAACTTTCCTTGCCTCCGAAGTCGAAAGCTCAAAATCAGGAATAGCTAGCACTGGAACCACATCCCAATGCCAAGGAATATTACAAATCTCCCATTCCTCTCTGTGTTCTCTGCGTCTGGGCGGTTCCAAAATTAACCCCGTCGCCGCCAACCGACAACCCCCCAACAACGCCGGAACTACATTATCCGGGTGTCCTTCCATTTCAATTGCCAACTGCATCACATCCACCTGACGCAAAGGTTCCCCCGCCAATAAATTAGCACCCACCAAACCGCCAACAATTGCTGTTGCTGAACTACCCAAACCACGCGCCAAAGGCACACCTAATTTAATGTCAATTTCCACAGGTGGCGGCGTTTTTTGAATATGCTGATATAACTTCAAAAATGCTTGATAAAGCAAATTACTTTCGTCAGTTTGTACTCTTTCTGCTTCTGCACCAGTTACAGTAATTTTTAGTGGAGTTTCAGCTGAATTGATTTGCGTAAATTGGAATTCGTTGTAAAGGGATAAAGCTGCGCCAATGCAATCAAAACCGGGCCCAAGGTTGGCAGTTGTGGCGGGAACAGTAACAGAAATGGTAGAAACAGTAGACATTTGATATTTGTGTCAACTTACAGCGATTCATTATTCTACATCTTATTGATTCTTGCTTTCATATCTTTTGCTGCTAAGGCATATCCACCATCAGCACCATCAACAAAATGAACGTGCCGTCCTCCTGAGTTGACAGGTACAAGACAGGTCATCAATAAGCGATCGGAAACATGAGTGCCGTAAACTAGTTTACCTTTTTGATATTGTTTTTCTAAAAATTTAACTAACCGCTCTCGCTGTTGGCGATCGCCAGATATAATCATCCGTAACATATCATCAAATTTTTTGTAGTCAGTATTTTCTACCAACTCTAATTTATGTGCCTCCTCAGCTAAAGTATTGACTTTTATTAATCCTAAAAAAGCCGAGTAAAAGGTTTTTAATTTTAGTCTAATAAACCTCAACATTTTCTTTAAATTACTACTGTTTGGCTCTTTAATCTTTGCCATTTTGTATATACTTTCATTTGGAAAACATAGTTTGATATTTTCGGGAATTACTGGGTGAACATTTTCGATCGCACCAAAAATTTCATAAATCTCCTCTAAAACTATTTTGTAAACTTCTTTTTCTTCCTGCCAATCGCTTACTGTTGACATTACCAATAAACTAACAACTTCTTCATGGGGACTTAAGATATCTTGCCAGGGACAACGTAACCCGGAAAAATTAGCTGCCTCCGACATATTTTGAATTTGCAGATTATATATTTCCCCAGTAGTCGGATCTTTAATTAATTGTGTGGCGTAAGTCAGTCCTCCACCTGTAAAAATCCCTTGACTATAAGTTTCAGAAATTTTCAGTTTGGCAACTTTTACTTGGTAGTTTGATTGATTAACAACTGAGACAGGAACTATACCTACACGCAAATCTAAATTAAACTCCTGTTTAGCAAAATACTGTGTTGCTAACAATGCTTGTTTTGATTCTGACAACATAGGAATGGTGCGTTACACGATCGCTTTTTATAGGAATGGTGCGTTACACGATCGCTTTTTATAGGAATGGTGCGTTACACGATCGCTTTTTATAGGAATGGTGCGTTACACGATCGCTTTTTATAGGAATGGTGCGTTACGCGATCGCTTTTTATAGGAATGGTGCGTTACGCTTCGTTAACGCACCCTACGTTTAGAAGTTGCTGTAATTCTCTATTGCTTGCTTCATCCTTTGGATTACTTCGGCAACTGGAAGTGCGCCTAATTCTCCAGAAGCGCGAGTGCGGATATTTAAAGAATTAGATTCAACTTCTTTTTCTCCAACTATTGCCATCACGGGAATTTTTTGGGTTTCGGCATTGCGAATTTGTTTGGCTAAACGTTCGCCACTGGTGTCAGCTTCGGCACGAATTCCTAAAACTTGCAATTCTTTGACAACGTTTTGAATGTAAGGCAAAAATTCATCTTTCACTGACAACAAACGAATTTGAATTGGTGCTAACCACAAGGGAAAATCACCTGCATATTCTTCAATCAAAATCCCTATTAACCTCTCTAAAGATCCAAAAGGTGCGCGGTGAATCATTACCGGACGTTTGCGAGAACCGTCTTCGGCAACATATTCTAATTCAAATCTTTCTGGTAAGTTGTAATCTACCTGCACAGTTCCTAATTGCCATTCTCTATCTAAGGCATCTTGGAAAATGAAATCTAATTTCGGCCCGTAGAAAGCTGCTTCCCCGATACCTTCAAAGTAATTCATTCCCAAAGTTTCTACTGCACGACGAATCGCGTTTTGTGAGGTTTCCCAAACTTCATCGGAACCGATATATTTATCAGATTCAGGGTCACGGAAACTTAGTCTGGCTTTGAAGTTTTTTAGTTGTAAACTCTTGAATACTGAGAGAATTAAATCCACTACATTCAAGAATTCTCCGTCTAATTGTTCGGGGGTGACAAACAAGTGAGAATCATCAACCGTAAAGCCACGAACTCTGGTTAATCCGCCTAATTCTCCTGATTGTTCGTAACGATAAACGGTGCCGAATTCTGCCAAGCGCATTGGCAATTCCCGATAGGAACGTAACTCACTCTTGTATATTTGAATGTGGAATGGACAGTTCATTGGCTTGAGAACAAAACCTTGTTCGATCGCCTTTGCTTCTTCATCGTCCGCCATCATTGGGAACATATCTTCTTTGTATTTTTGCCAGTGTCCCGAAGTTTTGAATAAATCGACTCTGGCAATGTGTGGGGTAACAACTGGCAAATAACCCCGTTTGATTTGTTCTTGTTTGAGGAAGTCTTCTAAGGTACTTCTTAAAATCGTGCCTTTGGGAGTCCACAATGGTAAACCGGGGCCAACATCATCGGCAAAAATAAATAACCCCAGTTCTTTACCTAATTTACGGTGATCTCGGCGCAGTGCTTCTTCTTTGCGGCGTTTGTATTCTTCTAATTGTTCTGGTGTTTCCCAAGCAGTACCATAAATCCTTTGCAGTTGCGCTTTGGTGGCATCGCCACGCCAGTAAGCACCTGCAACGGTTTCTAGTTCAATGGCATTGGGGTTTAGTTCTGCGGTGTTTTCAATGTGAGGGCCAGCACAAAGATCCCACCATTGCTCACCTAAATGATAAATGGTAATCGGTTCTTGTAAACCTTCGAGGATTTCTAGTTTGTAAGGTTCGTTGATTGCCTTGATGCGGCGTTCTGCTTCTTCCCGACTGACTTCTTCCCGAATTACTGGCAGTTTGCGATTGATGATCTTGATCATCTCTTTTTTAATCGCTTTTAAATCTTTTTCGGTGAATGGCTCTGGACTATCAAAGTCGTAGTAAAATCCATTTTCAATCCAAGGACCGATCGTCACCTGTGCTTTGGGAAATAGTTTCTGCACAGCCATCGCCATCACATGGGAAGTTGTGTGACGGATTTTCTTTAAGGTTTCTGATTCACTGGTACGCGGTAAGTGGATTTTTGCTGGCTTTTCCTGAGAATCGGGTGATTCTGATCTAACGGATGGCTGATTAACCATGAGAAAACTACTTCAACTAATAAACAAATGTTTCGCTCGGGAATTGCATTTCCCCATAGCCTCTATCTTAATTGAGCAAGAGGGCAGAGGTGCGGCGCAGAAGTGCACAGGTGCAGAAGGTAAAAAATTCTCCTTGTCCCCTTGTCCCCCTGGGCTAATTCATGTTCGGAGGAGAAAATCATTTAAGTGGAACAGGACTGACACAGAACATCTAATGTAGGGGTAATTCATGAATTACCCCTACATTAGATGTTCTGCCTCTGTCTTATAGCCTGCCCTTGTCCCCTTGTCCCCTTGTCCCCAGTGCCCTTCCTAAAGAACTATTTATAAATTGTTAAGAAATGTAAATGAAATTAAGGTTATGATTTAGTTAGATTAGTAATACTCGATTTCATGCTCAACTCTAACCTGCCGGAACCGGAATTGCTCAAAAGCGTGTTACAACCTTTACTGGAAGATTTTCAGTATTGGTTTGGTCGATCGCGCACTCTACTAGAAACAGAAACCATATCCTTTTTAGAGTCTCAGCAGCAATCCGATTTATTAAATCGGGTGAAGCAAGCTCAGAATGAGGTAAGTACGGTGCAGATAATGTTTCATGCTACTGGCAGTCAAGTTGGTGTAGAAACAACAACCCTGTTTCAGTGGCACCAATTAGTTGCCGAATGTTGGAAGATTTCCATGCGATTTCGGATGGAACAAGCAAATGAGCACAAAAGTGATTCTTAGATAATTGTATTTAAGATGTCTGCTCAA
This sequence comes from Floridaenema aerugineum BLCC-F46, assembly GCF_041929345.1. Classification (NCBI taxonomy): domain Bacteria; kingdom Bacillati; phylum Cyanobacteriota; class Cyanophyceae; order Aerosakkonematales; family Aerosakkonemataceae; genus Floridanema; species Floridanema aerugineum. The sequence continues at coordinate 4,095 of NZ_JBHFNQ010000078.1, read as the reverse complement.
AAAAATTTTGTTGATGTTTGCTTAAGTTGTGTTGACTGTTTTATAAATCAAAGTACCGTAAAAAACTTTTGACTAGGAGGAGGATCTCTATGTTGCACTTGCTGTACATATTAGCTTTTACTTGTTTGGCGTTTTTAGCTGTGGGTAATTTGATTCGGAATTTGATTAGGATTAGTGCTGACTACCAATACAGTACTTCTCCATATAATAGGTCTTCTGCAAGTCAAAGATCTATTCGTCGCGATCGCCCAGTGCCACATCCAGAATTTCTTGATGATTCTGGCAATTTAATTGATGAACCTTTGTTGATTATGAAGTCGATCGCAGTTGAAGATGCGCGGCAGAAATTAGAATCTCTTTACGAAAATCCTCCCGAAAATTCTGCTCCTTAATCTTTTTAAGTAGGTGTAAATAAATAAAGTGATAATAGTTATCTAAGAATGGGGCAGGCTAGGAGAGCCCACCCCACAGTAGGGGAAATTCATGAATTGCCCCTACTGTGGGGTGGGCATCCTGCCTGACGAGAGTTTTTACTTTATTTATATCTACCTACTTATGAACTGAGTAAGCTTTAATAAATTGAGTGAAAAAATCCCCGTCTGGTTTTAGTTTTGACGGGGAGAACACTGAAGTGTTCACAACGAACAATGAACTTTACCTGATTAGATAAATATTATTAGCAGCCCAGTGTTTTTTGGGGCTGTTTTCTTTGTGTAGAACGGAGATTTTTTGGATTTCTACATCACAGGCGACATGAGAAGGAAGTACTGACTTTTGGACATGAGAAATTTGTTCTACTAGGTTTTGCCAGTTGACTTTTTCCAGGTTTTCTAACACTAAATGGGCGTTTCCTACTCGTTCAATTGAACCTAAACCTATTACTGACATTCCGCTTGCTAAAGCAGCTTTTACTCCTGCTTCGGCATCTTCGATTACTAAACATGCGCTGGGTGCTAAGTTTAATTGTAAGGCGGCGTGGAGGAAGGTGTCGGGTGCTGGTTTTGGTTGAATTACGCTGTTGCCATCTGCGATCGCATCCACTTTATCCAAAATCCCCAAACCTTGCAATACTTCTTTGGCATTTTTGCTAGATGAACTGATGCCAATTCTAATGTTATTTGCTTGTAATTCAGCTAACAAATTTCCCACTCCGGGTAACAAATCAGCGGGGGAAATGCTTTCAATAAATTCCAAGTAATAACGATTTTTGCGAATCATCATTTCATGAAATTTTTCTTCGCTGACTTGGCGATCGCCCAACAGTAGCAACAATGATTCTCTTCTGGGTAAACCTTGTAAAGCTTCATTTATTGGGAGATCGAAAGGTAAACCTTCTTCATCAGCTAACTTTTGCCAAGATAAATAATGATATTCATCAGTATTAGTGATAACTCCGTCTAAATCAAAAATTACACCTTTGATTGTAGTTGGTTTGAGGTCGAATTCATACAAGCGATCGCGCCATTGAAAACGGAACTTTAACCTTGTCCAACCAGGGGGTAATTTTGGTGTAGCAACAGGCCCATTTTCGGTTAATTTCACACCAGCAAAACCAAACACTATTGCTTGCCAAACTCCACCAGCAGAAGCAGCATGAATGCCTTCATTAGCATTTCCCCGCACATCTTCTAAGTCTACTAAAGCCGCTCGCATAAAATGCGTATAAGCTTCATCCAATTTATCCAGATCGCAAGCTAAAATAGCGTGAATTGCAGGCCCTAAAGATGAACCGTAAGTATGATCCGTGCGAGGTTCGTAATAATCCCAATTCTTTTGTAGAGTTTGGCGATCGTATTTGTCACGCAGCAAATACATCAACATTAAAACATCAGCTTGTTTGAGAACTTGTCTTTGATTTGCACCTTCAATTCCTAAGATTGCTTGCATGGAACGAGTGCGAGGTTCATAATCAGCTAAATTGATATCTTCGCGAGCGAAAAACCCTTCAAATTCTTCTATTAAACCTGTTTCTTTGTTATGTAAAATCAAAATTTTGTCGATGATATCTGCCCATTTTTCTAAATGAGTAGCAGTGATATTAAGTTTTTGTTCTAATTCGGTTGACCAATCAGGATATTCTTTTCTTAACCAAGAGAGGACGGAAAAAGCGGTTGGCAAATGCCATTGCACCATGCTATTAGTAAAAGCGCTGTTATCTACGATTTCGTGATTTTCATCAGGGCCAATTACATTTTTGAGTTCGTAACATTGACGATCGCCATTCCACTCCACACAACTCGCCCAGAAATTCGCCGTATCTAAAATAATTTCCGCCCCATAATCACACATCCAATCATCATCTTCCGTCGCTTGCCAATATTGCCAAACGGCATAAGCCACATCAGAATTAATATGGAGTTCGCGATCGCCACACCAAATCCGAACTAACTCACCACTCGGAGTTGGAATCCAACGCGGAGTTACTTCTTCCCCCGTCGCCGCACTTTCCCAAGCATACATCGCCCCGGCAAAACCCGCGTCTTTCGCCTTCTTTCTCGCCCCAGCTAAAGTGTGATAGCGATAAGTCAATAAATTTCGCGCTAACTCCGGTTTAGTAAAAATTAGGAAAGGAACTACAAAAATTTCCGTATCCCAAAAAACGTGACCGCGATAAGCAAAACCCGAAAGAGTTTTTGCTGGAATACTAACTCGATCGTCATCCCTTGGCGCAACTGCCAAAATTTGAAATAGATTATAACGAACAGCTAATTGTGCTTTAGAATCGCCCTCAATTACTACATCACAAGTTTGCCATTCTTGCGCCCAAGTTTGAATATGCAACCGACGCAACATCTCATAACAATCATTTCCCGAATCCCAACCATAGAATAAATCTTTGAGTTTTTCTTGGGCAGTTTGGGCGGGGTTTTTGCAATCCCTAGAAGTGAAAACAGTAACTATCTTTTCTATAGCTACAGTTTTTCCCGGTTGTGCTTGAAAACAGGTAGTCACCGTCGGATAACCCTGACAACCGAAACTTCGCAGCAAAGTATTCTCGCAACACACACTCAGATGAGTCGCCATTCCTAATTCAATATTGGTGTGGCGACTCCGCATCAGCAACCAAGCACTATTATTATGTATGCCTTGATCCAACCAGTTCCAGTGCATTACGCCTTGGTTATCAGCATAGCCATTGATACCCGCTTGTACTTCCACCAAACCTGAAAAATTTACTGGTGTGACTAAACAGCGAATCGCTAAGACGTGCCGATCGGCTAAACTGGCGAAACGTTCAAATTGCAGATTTACAATCTGTCCTTTTGGACTTTGCCAAGATACGCGACGTTGCATTAGTCCTTGGTTTAAGTCAAGCCGACGCTCATAATCTAACACTTTACCTTGGTCGAGGCGAAAGCGTTCTCCCGCAAAACAAATAACCAAAGGTAGCCAGTCAGGACAGTTAACTAACTCTGTATGTACTACGGCTACGTCATCATAAACGCCGTGAATGAAGGTAGCTGGCAAATCATTGGGATAACCTTCTTCAAAAGTGCCACGAGTTCCCAAATAACCATTACCCAAGGTGAAAACTGTTTCTTGATGGTGCAACTGTTTAGAATTGAACTGAGTTTCCACTACAGTCCAATCGGCAGTGTTAGCTGAAGTTGGTTTTGCAGATGGTCTACTGAGTGTTTGCATTTTGGAATAATTGCTTGCTGGCAAGTTCGTCTAACTGTACAAAGAGAAATTGAGCGTATCCTCACAACCGCCTTGTACTCTGGCTTTGCTTTGTCGCACCCAGTTTCAACAATGCGGAAAGAACAAGAAAGGTCAAAGCTGTATTAGCTCTTCTCCTTTTAGGAATCCCCCCAAAGAGGTAGAAAATTGCTATAGGTCGAAAAATTGATGCGAAATGATACTTTTTTTAATAAAACTTCATAATTATAAACAAAAATTTACAGGAGACTCACATACCAAGGTCTTTTTTGAAGTACGTTGTTGGGGGGGGGGGGGGGGAAATAAAAGAAGGAAAAAAAAAAAAAAAAAAAAAAAAAAAAAAAAAAAAAAAAAAAAAAAAAAAAAAAAAAAAATGAAAAAAAAAAAAAAAAAAAAAAAAAAAAAAAAAAAAAAAAAAAAAAAAAATAAAAAAAA